>CAJBLW010000327.1 GCA_903953985.1 uncultured Burkholderiales bacterium | reverse complement strand
TCTTCGTCGTTGAAGCCGTGCGCGTGCAGGGCGGCAAAGTCGGCATCTTCCACCTGGTCAGAATGGTCGCAAACCTTGAGCGCAAAGTCCAGCATGGCGCGTTGGCGTGGCGAAATGTCTGCTTTGCGGTGGTTGATGGCCACCTGATCGGCCACCAAGGGTTTCTTTTCATAAATGCGCAATATCGCGCCATGCGCCACCACGCAATACAGGCACTTGTTGGCCGCGCTGGTGGTGGTCACGATCATCTCGCGCTCGCCCTTGGTCAGGCCACTCTCGCGGCCTACCGACTCGGGCACCATCAGGGCGTCGTGGTACGCAAAGAAAGCGCGCCACTCGGCGGGGCGGCGTGCAAAGGCCAAAAACACATTGGGCACAAAGCCGGCTTTTTCTTGGACTTCGAGCACCTTGGCTTTGATGTCATCGGGCAGGTCATTGATTTCTGGGGCTTGGTAGCGTGGTGCGGGGGGTGTGCTCATGGCGTCTCCAATAGATGATGCTTTTGATTATGCTCATGGCTCTTAAAGGAGCCTGTCATGTCCAACACACCTTCACATTCACCCATCGAGCAAGCCCGCGAGGCCCGCCCCGAAGACGCCGCCTTTCAGGCGGGCTTGACCACCCGCACCCAAGTCATGGGGCCGGAGTATGTGGACCGCGCCCTAGGCGCCGCCACCGACTACACCATGCCTATGCAGGAATTCATCACCCGCAACGCCTGGGGCAACGTCTGGCAGCGTCCGGGCTTGGACCTCAAGACCCGTAGCCTGATCACCGTGGCCATGCTCACGGCCCAAGGCAAACAGCACGAGCTCAAGGCCCATGTCCGCGGCGCGCTGAACAACGGGGCCACGCCTGAAGAGCTGCGTGAAGTCATGCTGCACGCCACGATTTACTGCGGTTTCCCGACAGCGATTGACGCCTTTCGCACGGTCACTGAGGTGGTGCAAGCCCAGGGCTGAAGCCGGAGTAACCCAGGCAACACACGCGCATTGACGTTGAACGTCTTTTCACCGATTCTCGGTTGAGGAGAAATACACCCATGGAATTTTCAGAACTCATCAAGGCCCGCAAAAGCGTTCGCGGCTACCAGCAAAAACCGGTCCCCCGCGAGGTGATCGAAGACATCCTTTCGGTGGCCAAATGGTCGCCCTCGTCCATGAACACTCAGCCTTGGCATGTGCATGTGGTCACGGGCGAACCACTGGATCGCATCCGCCGTGGTAACACCGACAACATGGTCAAGGGCGTGCCACCCAAGCGCGACTTCCCGATGAAAGAGTCCTACGAGGGCATCCACCGCAAGCGGCAGGTCGACATCGCGATTCAGTTGTTTGATGCGATGGGCATTGCCCGTGATGACAAAGAGCGCCGCACCGATTGGGTCATGCGGGGTTTTCGCCAGTTTGATGCGCCTGTGTCGCTGGTGCTGACCTACGACAAATACCTGGAGCCTGCGGCCATCAGCCAGTTTGATTTGGGGGCCTTGTCGCACGCCATCGTGCTGGCCGCTTGGGAGCGGGGCCTGGGCACGGTGATCAACGGGCAGGGCATCATGCAGTCGGCCGTGGTGCGCGAGCACGCAGGCATTCCGGATGACCAGAACATCATGATCTGCATCGCTCTGGGTTACCCGGACGAAGATTTTGTGGCCAACACCGTCAAGTCGGTGCGCGAAGACGAAGCCAACTTTGTGCGTTACGTCGGTTTCTGAACCTGTCACTGATCAGGGTGCCGCCTTGCGAGGGCGGCCTTTTTTTCATCCCTTGGAGTGAACACCCCATGAATTTGAGCAAAGACGAACTGGCTTTTCGCGACGAAGTACGCGCCTTTTTGGCCGCTGAGCTGACCGATGAGCTCCGCCTGGGCGGACATCGCACCTCGGGCATTTTTGCGGACTACGAGGTGGGCATTCCGTGGCAGCGTATTTTGGCCAAGCGTGGCTGGTCTGCGCCGCACTGGCCAATCGAATGGGGTGGCTGCGGCTGGACGCCCCGGCAGCAAGACATTTTTGCCAGCGAGATGGCGGCGGCCGATGCCCCCAAGGTCTCACCTTTGGGCTTGGTGATGGCCGCGCCTGTGCTGGTGGCGTTTGGCACGCAGGCCCAAAAAGAGCGCTGGTTACCCGACTTGCGCAACGGCGTGAGCTACTGGTGCCAAGGTTACAGCGAGCCGGGATCGGGCTCCGACCTGGCATCTTTGCAATGCCGGGCCCGCCGCGAGGGCAACGAGTGGGTGATCAATGGCTCCAAAATCTGGACCACCCACGCCCACCGTGCCACACACATGTTTTGCTTGGTGCG
>CAJBLW010000326.1 GCA_903953985.1 uncultured Burkholderiales bacterium | reverse complement strand
ATCCGGTTGTTTGTGGCCGTGCAGCACGTCTTCGTAGGCGCTGCGCGCGCCGTGCATGACCACTTTGTCGCGCACAAAGCGGCCGTTCACATAGGCGAATTGGTGGTCTGGGCGAGAACGGGCAGCATCGGGCAGGCCGGCGCGGCCCAGCACTTTGAGCGGTCCGGCGTGGTATTCGATGGGGATGGACTGGGCCACAAACTCCTCACCCAGCACATCAGCCAGGCGCTGCTCCAGGCCTGCCGCGCCAGGGTGCACGCGCCACTGCTCTACCAGTTTGCCTTCGTGCCAGATGGCAAAACCCACGTCGGGGCGAGCCAGCGCGTGGCGGCGCACCGCCTCCACGCAGTGCGCCAATTCTGTGTTGTCGCTTTTTAAAAATTTGCGGCGGGCCGGGGTCGAGAAGAACAGCTCTTTGACCTCCACGGTGGTGCCGACGGCGCGGGCGGCGGGGCGGATCTCGCCGGTTTGGCCATCGAGTGCAAAGGCGGTGGGCTGGCCGTCCATGCGCGAGAGCAAGGTGAGTTCGGACACCGAATTGATGGCCGCCAGCGCCTCGCCCCGAAAGCCCATGGTCATGACCGATTCAAGGTCATCGAGGTTACCGATCTTGCTGGTGGCGTGGCGTTTGAGCGCGGTGGCCAGCTCGTCCGGGGCGATGCCGCCGCCGTCGTCCTCGACGGAAATCAAGCGGGTGCCGCCGGCCATCAGGCGCAGCGTGATGCTTTGCGCGCCTGCGTCCATGGCGTTGTCCACCAACTCGCGCACCACTGAGGCGGGGCGCTCGACCACCTCGCCTGCGGCGATCTGGCTGATCAGTTCATCGGGGAGTTCGCGAATGGGGCGGCGCGCGGAAGCCGGGGTTTGTTGGGAAGTCACTGGCTGATTTTAGGGCTTGGGCGGGGATAATCGGCGCATGGACATTCTTTTGCAACTCGTTGATTTCATCCTCCATGTCGACCGTTATTTGGAGGCCTTTGTCGCTCAATATGGGGCGTGGGTCTATGCCCTGCTGTTCCTCATCATCTTTGTGGAAACCGGTGTGGTGGTCATGCCTTTTTTGCCCGGCGACTCGCTGCTCTTCATCGTGGGGGCCATGTGCGGCGCGGGCTTGATGAGCTTGCCCTTGGTCATGGGTCTTCTGCTCGTGGCGGCCATTTTGGGGGACCAGGCCAACTACACCATCGGGCGCTATTTCGGTCCCCGGGTGTTCCAGTGGGAAGAGTCGCGGTTTTTCAGCCGCCGGGGCTTTGACCAGGCCCACGCTTTTTACGAAAAATACGGTGGCATCACCATCATCCTGGCCCGCTTCATGCCGTTTGTGCGCACCTTTGTGCCCTTTGTGGCAGGCGTGGCCGAGATGACGCGCAGCAAATTCACCTTCTTCAACGTGATCGGCGCGATCATTTGGGTGGTGGGCCTGCTGTCGGTGGGTTACCTGTTTGGCAACCTGCCGATCGTGCAGCAGCATCTGAGCAAGATCATCTGGGCCTTGATCATCGTGCCAGGCCTGATCGCCCTGTTCGGCGCCTGGAAGGCGCGCCAAGCGACTTGAGTCCAGCCCTGCTCACTCGCCAAAATTCAGCGGTAAGCCGACATAGTTTTCTGCCATGGTGCGCGAACCCGCTTCGCTGTGGACCAGGTAGTCCAGTTCGGCGTCCTGGAACTTCTGGCCGATGTCGCCGTTTTCGGGGAAGTGGTGCATCAAGCTGGTGAACCACCAACTGAAACGCTCGGCACGCCAGATGCGGCGCAGGCAGCGCTCTGAATAGCTGTCGATGCCCGCTTCGGAATGGTCCTGATAAAACTCAATAATCGCGGTGGACAGGTATTTCACATCGGTGGCCGCTAGGTTCAGGCCCTTGGCACCTGTAGGCGGCACGATGTGGGCGGCATCACCGGCTAAAAACATGCGACCAAAGCGCATCGGCTCGGTCACAAAGCTGCGCAGCGGCGCGATGCTTTTTTCGATGCTGGGGCCGGTGACCAGATGCTCGCGGGCTTCGGGGTCAAGGCGGTTGCGCAACTCGGCCCAGAAGGCGTCGTCGGACCATTGCTCGACCTTGTCGGTCAAGGGCACTTGCAAGTAATAGCGGCTGCGCGTGGCGCTGCGCTGCGAGCACAGGGCAAAACCCCGCGTGCTGTTGGCGTAAATGAGTTCATGGTGCACGGGTGGGGTGTCGGATAACACGCCCAGCCAGCCGAAGGGGTAGACCTTTTCGTATTCCTTGATCGCGCTTTTAGGGGCACTGGCGCGGCATACCCCGTGAAAGCCGTCGCAACCGGCGATGAAATCGCATTCGATGGTGTGCAGCTGGCCATTTTTTTCGTAGGTGACACGGGGCTTGGCGGTGTCGAATTCGTGCACCTGCACGTTGCCTGCCTCGTACACCGTGGGCAGGCCCGCGGCCTGGCGTGCGTCCATCAGGTCGCGGGTGACTTCGGTCTGGCCGTACACCATGACGTTTTTGCCGCCTGTGAGTTGGTTCATGTCGATGCGGTGGCGCGCCCCTTTGAACAACAAGTCAAAACCGCCGTGGACCAGGCCCTCCTTGTGCATGCGCTGACCCACCCCCGCTTCGTCGAGCAGATCCATGCTCACTTGCTCGAGCACCCCGGCCCGGATGCGCGAGAGCACATAGTCGCCACTTAGGCGTTCAACGATGACGGCGTCAATGCCGGCCTTGAACAGCAATTGGCCCAGCAACAAGCCGGAAGGGCCTGCGCCAACGATGGCCACTTGGGTGCGGGTGGTACTCATGAAGGGTCTCCTGATATCGGTGAATACAATGCCAGCAAGCTTAAGAGGCGGGGCTGTTTTTCGTAGAGTGTGTTGATGAAGTTTGTGCGATAAAAATTAATTTTGTGCGATGATCGCGCAAAATGACACAAGTCAAAATGATTTTGCAGGTCCGTGCCTGCGGGCTCGACCCGTTTTTTTGAGGTGTCCCATGACCATCGCCAAAGCAGATTACATCGAAAGCCTGGCCAAGGGCTTGGCCGTGTTGGAGGCTTTTGACACTGAGCGTCAGCGCCTGAATGCCACGCAGGCCGCGCAGCGTACCGGCATCACGCGAGCGGCGGCACGGCGGCATTTGCTTACTCTTGCCGAACTGGGCTATCTGGACACCGATGGCGCGCATTACTGGTTGTCGGCGCGGGTGCTGCGTTTGGCGGGCAGCTACATGGCCACTTCGCGCTTGCCGCGAACTTTGCAACCCACGCTCAACCGATTGGCCGCGCAAACGCAGGCGGCCTTCAGCGCGGTCGTGCTCGATGGCGATGAATGCGTCATCGTGGCCCGCAGCGCAGGCGTGGCCGAGCCGGTGCGGCATCTGGCCTATGGCCTGCATCTGGGGGCACGCTTGCCGGCGCACGCGACGTCCACCGGGCGGGTTTTGCTGGCCAATTTGCCCAAGGCCGATTTCGCCGCTTGGCTCAAAGGGCGGGAGCTGGCCCGGATCACGCCGCAAACCGAGGTGAATGCCACCAAGTTCAAGGCCCTGATCGCGCAGGCTCGGCAGTCTGACCACTGCCTGGCCCGCGATGGCCACGAGCTGGGCATTCACGCACTGGCCGTGCCGCTGCGCAACATGCAGGGCCAGACCTTGGCGGCACTGAACGTGGTGGGCACGACCGATCAGCTGTCCGATACCGCCGTGCAGCACAAATGGCTGCCCTTGTTGCTGGATGCTGCGCGGGAATTGCGGCCTTTGCTGTGAATCAGTCCAGCATGAAATTGCCGGACGTGAAGTGCACAGCAGGCGCATTGGCATTGAAATGCACACCCGCTGGGTCACCGCCGGCAGCGACGACTTCCAACTGTTGGAGCAGCATTCTGCGCAACATGACGATGCCACGGTCGCTGGTGGCCAGATGTTCGTCGGAATGGTGTGCGATCACACCTTGGCTGACCATGGCTTCCACATCGTTGGGAAACATCTGGTGTTCCTCTTCGCTCATCTCTTCCCACAACTTGCCATTCATGCGGGTACGCATGCGAGACAACTCGCCTTTTTCCCGCACTCGCCCGACCACGAAAATTCGGAAACTGTGGTCGTCGATCGGCAGGATCCAGCCGATCGACTCGACCCGACCCATGCGGCCAATTTTGGGGCTGGGGATCACGCGCAGCGTAGGCAGCCCCGCTTCGCTGATCCGTTTGAAAGCTCGACCATCGGGCAGATGACGCATGGAAATGGTCCGCACACCCGATGCGGTGTTCTCCCAGTTGACCTCGGGCATCACGGCCATTTCTTCCACAAACTGGGTACCACTGAAGGACGCATGCAAGATGACGACATGAAAGGGGTCGACCAGGTTTTCGTAGTGCTGCATCCAGTTGCAGGGAATGACTCGGGGGCCGCCACCGCCGATGCTGCTGTCGTCGGCTTCCAAAAACTCGTCTTCGTCCAATTGGTCCAGACATTCGTAGGTAGGCAGTACAGGCTTTTTGTCAGGAGGCCCCATGTAGGCCCAAATCAGGCCGTAGTGCTCTTGCAAGGGATACCAAGGCTGGCGCACTTTGTCCTTAAACCGTCCGCCATCGGGCTCACACGGCTGGTCCAGGCAATGGCCGCTGGCATCAAACTTCCAGCCGTGGTAACAGCAGCGAATGCCGGTGGCATCGACTTTGCCGTAGAACAGGGATGTGCCTCTGTGCATGCAGTGCGGGTAAAGCAAGCCCGGCTGGCCCGAGAGGTTGCGAAACAGGATCAGGTCTTCGCCCAGCACGCGGACCTTTTTGGGGGTGGCATTGGCATCGCCGCTCAGGCCGATGGGGTGCCAGTAACGGCGCAGCAACTCGCCCATCGGGGTGCCGGGGCCCACCTCGGTCATGTTTTTTAAATGGCTGGGGGTGGGGCGGCCGTAAGCCGTACCGGTGTCAACTGGCACCAAGGGGATGATCTTGTTCATGGGGTGTGTGGGCTTCAGTTGAGGGTCACGCCTGCGGCTTTGATCAGTTCGGAGACCCGGGGGTAATCTGCTTTGAAGACCTCCATGAATTGCGCAGGCGTATTGCCCAGTGGTTCAAAACCAAAGGCGCTCAGGCGGGCCTGAATCTCAGGCATCTGCGTGATTTCCCGCAGGGCCGTGACCCAAGTGTTCTGAATGTCGGCGCTCAAGCCGGCCGGGGCGTACATGCCAATCCAACTGTCCACGTCAAAGCTCTGGAAGCCTTGCTCCTTGAAGGTGGGCACCTGGGGCATGCTGGACACCCGGCGTGTGCCTGCAATACCAATGACTTTCATTCGGCCACCCTGGGTTTGGGCCTTGGCTGTGGACGGGTTGGCCCAAGCAAAGTCGAGCAGATCACCGAACAGGTCGTTGTGCGCAGCGGCTTCGGATTTGTAGGCCGCATGCACCAGGTTCAGGCCAGCTTGGCGTTTGAGCAACTCGCCAAACAAGTGAGCGCTCGAGCCGTTGCCCCAGGTGCCAAAGGACATGGCGCCTTTCTTCTTGGCAAATTCCACGAATTCCTTGAGGTCGTTAAATGGGGCATTGGCCCGAGCCACCAGCATCGGGCCGCCAGTTGCCAGCATCGACAGCGGGGTGAAATCCTTGACCGGGTCGTAAGGCAGCTTCGCTTGCAAAATGGCGTTGTTCACATGGGTCAGCGGCAGCGTCATCATCACCGTGTGGCCGTCGGATGCGGATTTGGCCACAAAATCGGCTGCAATGATGCCGCTGGCGCCGGGCTTGGCGTCAACGATGATCGACTGCCCCCACCGTTGCTGCAATTTTTCGCCATAGGCTCGGGCCAACGCATCGATGGGTCCGCCAGCCGTGCCAAAGGGCACGATGCGAATCGGCCGGTTGGGGAATGGACTGGACTGTGCCCACGCGGATGCACCCAGCAGTGCGGTGGTGGCGGTCAGCATCTGGCGGCGGTTGATGTTCATGCTTGTCTCTGGTTGCGAAGATAAGCCAGT
>CAJBLW010000325.1 GCA_903953985.1 uncultured Burkholderiales bacterium | reverse complement strand
GTGGCGGCGCTGGACGATCCAGAAGCCTTTACCGACGATGAAGTGTCGGACCAACACGCTGAATTGTTGTCTCGCGCCCCTGTGGTGACGGTGATGGGCCACGTTGACCATGGCAAAACATCTTTGCTTGACTACATTCGCCGAGCCAAGGTGGCCTCGGGTGAAGCCGGTGGCATCACCCAGCACATTGGCGCTTACCACGTCGAAACCGCTCGCGGCATGATTTCTTTCCTGGACACCCCCGGTCACGAGGCCTTCACGGCCATGCGTGCCCGTGGTGCGCAAGCCACCGACATCGTTATTTTGGTGGTGGCGGGTGACGACGGCGTGATGCCACAGACCAAAGAGGCCATCAAGCATGCCAAGGCAGCAGGTGTACCCATCGTGGTGGCCATCAACAAGATGGACAAACCCGACTCGAACATCGAACGCGTTCGTGCTGAATTGATTTCAGAAGAGGTCGTGCCCGAAGAATTTGGCGGCGAATCGCCTTTTGTCTCCGTCTCGGCAAAGACCGGCATGGGCATCGACGCGCTACTGGAGCAAGTCCTGCTGCAAGCTGAAATTCTGGAACTCAAGGCCCCTGTGAAAGCTGCAGCCAAGGGTTTAGTGATCGAAGCGCGCCTGGACAAGGGACGTGGTCCCGTGGCCACCATTTTGGTGCAATCAGGGACTTTGAATACGGGTGACGTGGTGTTGGCGGGACAGACCTTTGGCCGCGTGCGCGCCATGCTGGACGAAAACGGTGTGGCCATCAAAACGGCGGGGCCATCGATCCCTGTCGAAATTCAGGGTTTGACCGAAGTGCCGCAAGCCGGTGACGAGTTCATGGTCATGGGCGACGAGCGCCGTGCCCGCGAAATCGCCACCTACCGCGCTGGCAAATTCCGCAACACCAAGCTGGCCAAGCAACAAGCCGCCAAGCTCGAAAACATGTTCACCGATATTTCGGCAGGCGAAGTCAAAATGCTGCCCATCATCATCAAGGCCGACGTGCAGGGTTCGCAAGAAGCCTTGGGCGCGTCTTTGCTGAAGTTGTCCAATGAAGAAGTCAAAGTCCAACTGGTTTACTCCGGTGTGGGCGGCATCAGTGAGTCTGACATCAACCTGGCGATAGCCTCCAAGGCCATCGTGATCGGTTTCAACGTACGTGCCGATGCCGGCGCGCGCAAGTTGGCCGAAGGCAATGGCGTTGATCTTCATTACTACAACATCATTTATGACGCTGTGGATGAACTCAAGGCAGCGATGTCGGGTATGTTGGCACCAGAGCAACGCGAAGAGATCATGGGCATGGCCGAAATCCGCACCGTATTCGTAGCCTCCAAGATCGGTACGGTTGCAGGTTGTATGGTCACTTCGGGTCAAGTCACCCGCAGCGCCAAGTTCCGTTTGTTGCGCGACAACGTGGTTATCTACACCGGCGAGCTCGACTCGCTTAAGCGGCTCAAGGACGACGTGCGCGAAGTCAAAGAAGGCTTCGAGTGCGGTATCAAGCTCAAAAACTACAACGACATCAAAGAAGGCGATCAACTCGAGTTCTTCGACGTCAAGGAAATTGCGAGAACGCTGTAAATGGTGCGCAGAAAGCCATCGTCCGTTCCCAATCGCGGTTTCCGCGTGGCCGACCAGATCCAGCGCGATTTGGCCGAGCTGATCGCACGCGAGTTGAAAGACCCGCGTGTGGGTATGGTCACGATCAACGCCATCGAGGTCACGCCCGATTACGCGCACGCTAAAGTCTATTTCAGTGTTTTAACTGGCAACCCCGAAGAAGCCAGCGAAGGCTTGAATGCGGCTGCAGGTTTTTTGCGCAATGGTTTGTTCAAGCGTTTGCACATCCACACCGTGCCGACATTGCACTTCTTGTTTGACCGCACCACCGAACGGGCATCAGACATGAACGCATTGATCGCCAAGGCTGTGTCATCTCGCGCCCAAGAGGACTGAGCATGAACGCGCCACGCACCAGGGTGCAACGGCGCCCTGTGCACGGGGTGTTGCTGCTTGATAAACCGCTGGGTCTTTCCAGCAACCAGGCTTTGCAAAAAGCCAAGTGGTTGTTGCGGGCTGAAAAAGCGGGGCATACCGGCACCTTAGACCCCTTGGCCACAGGTGTGTTGCCTCTATGTTTTGGTGCAGCGACCAAGTTCAGTCAGCAGCATTTGGACGCTGACAAGACCTATGAGACCACCGTTCGATTGGGGTTGAAGACGAGCACGGCAGATGCAGAAGGCGATGTGATCGCGGTGCGCGAAGTGTCATGTACTGCTGGTATGGTGGTCGAAGTTTTGGACCGCTTCATCGGCCCGATCAGCCAAGTGCCCCCCATGCACAGTGCCTTAAAAAAGGACGGCAAGGCCTTGTACGAATATGCCCGAGAGGGCGAAACCGTTGACCGCGAAGCGCGCAACGTGGTGATTTATGACCTGGATCTGCTGGACATGCAGCTGCAAGGCGATGCGCCTTTTTTGCGTTTGCGTGTGCGTTGCAGCAAAGGCACCTACGTCCGGACGTTGGGCGAAGACATCGCCGAGGCGTTGGGTTGTGGTGGTCACTTGAGCGCATTGCGCCGGGTGGTCACCGGTCCTTTTGACGCGTCACAGTGCGTGACGCTGCAGGATCTGGAAGCGATGGATGAAGCCAAGCGCTTGGCCGCTTTGCTGCCCGTGGATGTTTTGTTGCCGGGTTACACCGAGGTGAGCCTGGACAGCGACAGCACGGGCCGTTTTTTGAACGGGGTGCGCAGACACGGCCCTTGGGTTGATTGTGATCAAGTCGCGGTGTATGGAGAACATCCTCGCGCCTTGCTGGGAACAGCAATGGTGCATGGCGGCGAATTGGTTCCGGGTCGATTGTTGAGCCCGATCGAAATTCAACAGATTTTAGAAAGTTCACCTGCATTTGAGCCGTTGCTGGCCGAGCAGGTTTAAAGGAAGAGAAAGCATGACCAAGCAAATTCGCAACATCGCCATCATCGCCCACGTTGACCACGGTAAAACCACCATGGTGGATCAGCTTTTGCGTCAGTCAGGCACCTTCGCTGACCACGAAAAAATCGTTGATACCGTCATGGACAACAACGCCATCGAACGTGAGCGCGGCATCACCATTCTGGCCAAAAACTGCGCCGTGAGTTGGGAAGGCACGCACATCAACATCGTGGACACTCCCGGTCACGCGGACTTCGGAGGCGAAGTCGAGCGGGCCTTGTCCATGGTCGACGGCGTGGTGCTGTTGATTGACGCACAAGAAGGCCCCATGCCTCAGACTCGCTTCGTGACCAAGAAAGCTTTGGC
>CAJBLW010000324.1 GCA_903953985.1 uncultured Burkholderiales bacterium | reverse complement strand
TGACGCAGGGTCTTTGCAGAAGGCGACAGGATACTTGTATTTTTCAAGTATTGACCGCAATCCTATACTGAGAGCATGACCCACGCCAACCACAATCAACTTGAACCAGGGGTGCGGATCGGCGGCTCGCTGGTCTTCGATTTACCCCTGTCTTGGCGCGGCCTGCGCATCAACACGATGTGTCATGCGCTGTCCAAAGCGCAAGAGCGCGATTCCTTCAAGTCTGACGAAGAAGGTTTCTTGAACCGCTTTGCATTGACTGAGGCCGAGCGAGTTTTGGTTCGCGCGCGCGACTTTTCAGGCCTCCTAGAGGCTGGCGGCAATATTTACTACCTGATCAAGCTCGGCGCCGTGACAGGCCATGGCCTTTACCGCATGGGGGCCAGTATGCGGGGCGAGACCTACGAAGCGTTTTTGGCAACCCGCAACGTCCCTGGGAGCGTCTGATGGCACGCATCGTCGCCGGCATCGGCACATCACATGTGCCGTCCATTGGTGGTGCTTACGACCGCGGTCAAACTGAAACACCAGCGTGGAAGCCCTTGTTCGACGCTTATGCACCTGTTCGTCAATGGCTGAAAGCATTGCAACCGGATGTGTGCATCATGGTCTACAACGACCATGGCGCCGATTTCTTCTTCGACCGTTACCCCACATTCGCTGTGGGTTGTGCTGACCATTACGCCATTGCTGACGAAGGCTTTGGCACGCGGGCACTCCCGACGATCCGTGGTGATTTAGCCTTCTCTCAGCACCTTTGTCAGTCCTTGGTGTACGACGAATTCGACCTGACCATCTGCCAGCAAATGGCCGTGGAGCATGGTTTTTTGGTGCCGATGCATTTGTGCTTTGATCCGTCAGATACGGGCTGGCCTGTGGCTTCGGTGCCGATCGCCGTCAATGTGCTCCAACATCCCTTACCCACCGCACGCCGTTGCTGGCGACTGGGACAAGCCATCCGACGTGCCGTTGACAGCTACCCCGCTGACATCAAGGTTGCCATCGTGGGCACAGGCGGGATGTCCCATCAACTGACCGGTCCCCACTTCGGCCAGATGCAAGCGGACAACGATCAGGATTTCTTGGACCGCATTGAACAGGACCCCGACAGCCTGACACACATCACACATCAGGAATTGATGAACCGCTTCGGTGTGGAGGGGATCGAGCTCATCATGTGGCTGGTCATGCGTGGCGCGATGTCGCCCACAGCCCGGAAAATTCATCGCTATTACTACGCGCCAATGACGACTGGCATGGGAATGATCACCTTTGAGGAGCGCCAGTGATTCGGACACAAGTTGGCATCATTGGCGCTGGCCCTGCGGGGCTGATGCTTTCTCACCTGCTGCATCTGGAGGGCATCGAGTCGGTCATCATTGAACGCTCGCAAAAAGACCATGTGCGCGCCCGCCTTCGCGCCGGGGTGCTTGAACAGGGGACTGTGGAGATGATGCGCGAGATTGGTCTGGGTGAACGCATGAACCGACTGGCGCTTGAACAACACGCGCTGGATTTTCGTTTCAACAACCGCTCTCACAGGCTGGACTTCCACGAGGCATCGGGCGGCAAAAGCGCCTGGGTCTATCCACAACACGAAGTGGTGGCCGATTTGATGCGAGTCCGCGAGGCTGCAGGTGCCCAGATTTTCTATGACGCACCCGTGACGCACATCGAAGGCCTGGAAGGCAGCCGACCCACGATTCATTTTGAGTCCGAAGGCCAGCCACTCAAATTGTCATGCGATTTCGTGGCCGGATGCGACGGCTTTAGGGGCATCAGTCGCAGTGCCATCCCAAACGACAAACTGCGGCTTTATGACCGTGTTTACCCCTTTGGATGGCTGGGCATTTTGGCCGACGCACCACCGGCCATCCAAGACATCACCTGGGGCTGCCATCCCGATGGTTTCGCCATGATGAGCATCCGCACGCCCGAGGTCACCCGCTTGTATTTGCAGTGCGAACCTGACGACAGCCCCGACAACTGGTCAGACGATCGCATCTGGGCGGCATTGCACAAGCGGCTCGATGTCGATGGGCAGCCCCCCATCAACGAAGGTCGTATCACGCAAAAAGCCATCACGGCCATGCGCAGCTTCATCTGCGAACCCATGCGCTTTGGCCGCCTTTTCCTCGCTGGCGATGCCGCCCACATTGTTCCCCCCACAGGGGCCAAGGGCTTGAACTCTGCGATGGCGGACATCAAGGTGCTGGGACGCTCACTGGTGGAACACTACAAACGCCACGATCCACGCTGGCTAGACAACTACGCCGACACTTGCCTTGAACGCATGTGGCTGGTTCAGCGGTTTTCGGCGGGCCTTTGCACGATGGTCCACCAATTTCCCGGACAGAGCGCCTTCGAACGTGGGATGCAACTGGCAGATCTGAACTACATGACCGGTACTCGCGAAGGGCGTGCAGTGTTCGCGCACAACTTCACGGGTCTGCCCGTACTCGCCTGATGGGTTTGACCAGCGGGGCTGCATGCCCCAAATCGAGCAGAGGGCCAATGAGAAAAACATCGGCCCAACCTAAGCTTTTCGATGACAGCTTATTGCCAGTCCAATGCATCAAGTACATGCCACGTTGTGGCGTTGTGCCCGTTTCATCCAAGCAGTTCAAGTAAGATGGGTTTGGGGATAACCAATCATCAAAAAGACCGCCGCAGATTGCTTTCCCAAACCAAGAAAGAAATCACACATGTTGGTACGCCTTTTATATGTCAGCCAGCCTGTAGGACCGGTCACTACGACGGTCACGACATCGATCTTAATGAAATCCCATACCAATAACAAAAAAGCAAATATCACCGGTATTTTGTGTCAAGGCGCAGGCTTATGGCTGCAGGCTTTAGAGGGTGAAAGAAGTCAAGTCAACCGTCTTTACTCTCGGATCATGGGGGACCGCCAGCACCAAAATCTCGAGATATTGTCGATGCACGAAATTAAGCATCGACAATTTGAGCAGTGGTCCATGGCACTTGTTCATCTGGACAAAGATGATCCGATGGTCAAGATGGCGCATCCAGAATTTGATCCTTACTCAGCCTCAGCAGAGGACGCCATGTCATTACTGGATGTGCTCATCAAATCAAGCAGCCCAATCACCATGATGGATGCGTGACTTGAAAAAAGTCACGTTGTGAGACCAACGGGGTTTGATGCCCGCCTGGGCATCGCGTTTTCCACCATGGACCAGGCGATCAACGCGGCGGTGTCTGGCGCCGGCGTGGCGGTGGTCGACGCGCCGATGGTGGAGCGAGACCTGCGCGAAAACCGCCTGCGCCGGCTCGACGAGCACGAACTCATCGGCCCGCAGGGCTACTGGT
>CAJBLW010000323.1 GCA_903953985.1 uncultured Burkholderiales bacterium | reverse complement strand
CTGGTCACCGGCATCCACAACGAAGACACCATCGAGCAGTACCGCATCAACGGCCTGCGCCTGGGCCGCTTGTTGTACCAAGGCCGTTGGTTCGACCCACAAGCCATCATGCTGCGCGAAACCGCCCAGCGCTGGGTGGCCCGCGCCGTCACAGGCACCGTGACGTTGGAGCTGCGCCGTGGCAACGACTACAGCATCCTGAACACCGAGTCGGCCAATCTGACCTATGCCCCAGAGCGTTTGAGCATGGAAAAAGTCGAAGACGCACCGTTCAGCCCCCTCGACCGCATTGGCCAGCTGACCATGCGCAACCTGGACATCACCGACACCCGCGCCAAACTGGGCATCTACGCCCACACCGGTTTGCTGTCAGTTGGCGAAGGCCCGCACATCTACAAGCTGGATGGCAGCGGCAAGAAGTGATGCTTTTGTCGCCTCAATGGAAAACGGCCTTAGGGCCGTTTTTTGTTGTCTGCACTTCGGAGCCCATGGTTTTGGCAGCTTCCAAAAATAGCCAATGAGTCTCCCTGATAAAGTGAATGAGCTGGCCAATTTGCCGACTTCACTTGTTCAAGCCTACGATTCACCCTTCAGGAGAGACACCTTGAAAAAAATCTACGTCTTTGTGTGCTGCTTGATCGCACTGGCCTCGAACCCGGCGCTCGCACAGAGCTTTCCCAACAAGCCGATCCGATTGATCGTGGGATATGCCGCAGGAGGAGGCGCCGATGCGCTGGCTCGTCTGACTGCCACACACTTGACGGAATCATTGGGACAGCAGGTATTTGTTGAAAATCGGGCAGGCGCTGGCGGAACACTGGCTGCTGACGCCGTCGCCAAGGCCCCCGCTGATGGCTATACCCTGCTTTTTGGCGAGACGGGTCTGTTGATTGCACCGTCCATTTACGCATCCGTGCCCTACGATCCGATCAAAAGTTTTGCACCCGTGGGTTCGGTCGGCGTCACCCCATTGGTGGTGGTCGCTCACCCCTCTTTGCCAGCCAAAAATACGAATGAACTTGTCGCCTTGCTGAGGGCCAATCCAGGCAAGTACAGTTATGCATCCCCGGGTGTGGGTACCGTCCATCACCTGGCCATGGAGCTTTTCAAAAAGCAAGGCAATTTTGACTTCGTGCATGTGCCCTACAAGGGCGCAGCGCCCATCATTCCAGATTTGATCGGCGGCCAAATTCCGCTGGCCATCCTGTCTGCACCCCCAGCTTTGGTGCAAGCCAAGGCTGGCAAGCTCAAAGCCATTGCACTCACCAGCCCCGGCAAGCTCGTCAGTGCACCAGACTGGCCGGCTTTGGCAGATACCTTTCCAGGATTTGATGCATCACCGCGTCTTTTTGTACTGGCACCGGCAGGAACACCGCCTGCCATCGTTTCCCGACTCGATAACGCCATCAAGTTGATGTTGGCCAAATCGAGCGTTCAAGAGTCGCTCATTGCCCAGGGTGCCACGGCGGTCCCTGCAAGTGCTGAGGAACTTGGCGTCTTTATGGCCAACGAAGTCAGTAAATGGCGTGTTGTCGCGCGAAGTTCTGGCGCAACTGTTCAGTGACAACGGCCACTTTCAGTCCCCTGCGCTCGATCTGAAGCATGGGCACTCGGCCATTCAGGCCTTGATGCATTTTTGCGCCCGTCTTCGCAATTGCGCCGTCTCAAATCACCACCGGCTCAGGCTCCAGCCGAATCCCAAACCTCTCGTACACGCTGGTCTGAATGGCCTTGGCCAGCGTCATCACCTCGCCGCCGGTGCAGGGGTTCTCGCGTCCGCCCCGGTTGACCAGCACCAGCGCCTGCTTTTCATAGACGCCTGCGTGGCCCACGCTTTTCCCTTTCCAGCCGCAGGCGTCGATCAGCCAGCCAGCCGCCAGCTTGATGCTGCCGTCGGGCATGGGGTAATGCACCACTTTCGGGTCACGGGCGATGATGTCGGCGCATTGCTCGGGCGTCACCGTTGGGTTCTTGAAGAAGCTGCCCGCATTCCCGATCACAGCCGGGTCGGGCAGTTTGGCGCGGCGGATCGCCACGACCCAATCAAATATTTGCCGCGCATCAGGGGTATGGATGCCGGTCTCATGCATCTTGCGCTCCAGATCAAGATAACCCAGCTCGGGTTTCCAGTGTTTAGGCAACGCAAAACGCACCCGCAAGATCACCGCCCTGCCCGACAGGCCCAACCCACCAGGGCCACCCGAGGCGTGCTTGAACACCGAATCGCGGTAGCTAAAACCGCATTGCGCCGCATTCAGGCTGAACAACTCGCCGGTGAACAAGTCCATGGCGTCCAGGGACTCAAAGCGGTCTTGCAGCTCCACCCCGTAAGCACCGATGTTTTGCACCGGCGATGCGCCCACGGTGCCAGGGATCAGCGCCAGGTTTTCCAGACCCGGGTAGCCGTTGTCCAGTGACCAGGCGACCAAGGCGTGCCAGTCCACGCCTGCGCCCGCCTCGACCACCCAGTGTTTGTCGGTCTCTGCCGCCAAACGCATGCCCGGCACCTCGATTTTGAGTACCAGCGCCTTGACGTCACCTGTCAACACCATGTTGCTGCCGCCGCCCAGCACCTGACGTGGCAAAGTGGCCAATTGGGGGTCGGCCAGCACGTCCAGCAGATCAGCTTCGCAGCGCACGCGCACCAAGGCCATCGCTTTGGCGGCGATGCCAAAGGTGTTGTAGGGCTGCAAAGGGACGCTTTTCTCTAAGTTCATGGGAGAATTGTCGCATTCTCAACCTCGGACCTTTACCGCCATGCCCTCGTTTGATACCGTTTGCGAACCCAACATGGCCGAAGTGCGCAACGCTGTTGACACTTCTGCCAAAGAAATCGGCACCCGCTTTGACTTCAAAGGCACATCGGCCAAGATTGAGCTCAAGGACAAAGAGATCACGATGTTCGGAGATGCCGAATTTCAACTCACGCAGGTCGAAGACATCTTGCGCAACAAGCTCACCAAACGCAATGTGGACGTGCGCTTTTTGGACATCGGCAAGGTCGAAAAAATCGGCGGCGACAAGGTCAAGCAAGTGGTCAAAGTCAAGAACGGCATCGAGACCGAAGATGCCAAGAAGATCACCAAGTTGATCAAGGAAAGCAAGATCAAGGTGCAAGCGTCGATCCAGGGGGATGCGGTGCGGGTGACCGGCGCCAAGCGTGATGACTTGCAAGAAGCCATGGCGCTCTTGCGCAAAGACATGACCGAGTTGCCGCTGTCCTTCGACAACTTCCGCGATTGATCAGGGCGCTGGGTCGTCCAAAAAACCACCTGAGCGCAGCGTGACCACCAAAGTGTCACGCCAGCCGCCCGGTTGTTCGGGTTGGATGGGTGTGGTTTCGTGGATCACTCGGGTATCGTCCAGGAGCAACACGGACCAGGGTTCACTCAAGGTGAAGCGCTGGCCTCGCGGACTGTCCATGTCAAACACCCGTGTCTCGCCGCCTTTGATGCCGTGGCGGCCCAGCAAAAAAACCGCCACCCAGTTCACGCCATCGCGGTGCGCACCTTCGGGGGTGGGCCGGCCAATCCCGTCGGTGGTGTCGATGCGGAACTGGTGGGCTTCGGTGAACCAGGTCTGATCGCCCTGCGCGGCTGAGGCCACACGACCCAGCCAGCACAACAATTTTTGCCAAGCCGCTTGTTGCACTACCTCGGGCGTCATTGGCTCAAACCAACGCTGCATGCCGCCGTGCAAAGCGTTGTAAGACAAGGGCTGCCAATGGGCACGGTGCGGCATGGCGGCAGCCTGATGGGGCGTGACCTCAAAACTGGCGTGACGGCGACGGCGGTAGCGCCCACCGTCCTTGAGGTACTGGTCGGGTGGCAGATCGTTCCAGCTCAGCTCTAGCGCTTGAAAGTCCGCGATCGAGACACCCGTCAAAGCGCAAACACTCGCGGCATCGAGCACAGCAAAGCCTTGCGCCGCCAAAGTGGCGTTGAGCTGATCAGGGGCGGTCAGGGGGGGCTGCAGCGAGGGTTGGGGCATGAAAACGTCCGGGGAATCAGGCAAAGAACGCAAGCATAACGCGGACCCGAGTCCTTCTTGGCCTGCTCTGCAGGCGCTGCGTTGCCGTTTGCATTGCCCGGTTGGCGTGGATGGACCCCCGCTCTAGTCCGGGGTGACACATTCAAAGCATGGCGGTTTCAGGCGTAGCGTTGGCTGGCCAGTTTGGCCCCTTCGGCAAGGGCCTTGAGCTTGGCCTCGGCCACGGCGCGGCTCATGGGGGCCAAGCCGCAGTTGGTGCAAGCGATCAGGCGGTTTTTGGGCACGAATTGCAAGGCGCGGCCAATGGTATCGGCGATTTCTTCGGGCGTTTCGATGGCGGGGTTGGCCACGTCAATCACGCCCACCATCACGTCTTTGCCCTCCAGCAGCTTCATCATTTCCATCGGCACATGCGAGTGCATGCACTCCAGGCTGACTTGCTGGATGCTGCTTTTGGCCAAGGCCGGGAACACCTTTTCATACTGGCGCCAGTCGTCGCCCAAGGTCTTTTTCCAGTTGTTGTTGGCCTCGATGCCGTAGCCGTAGCAAATGTGAACCGCCGTGGTGCAGGTCAGACCCCGCGCGGCCACTTCCAGCGCCTTCACACCCCAATCTGCGGCGTCGTCCATGTAGACGTTGAAGGCGGGCTCGTCGAACTGGATGATGTCCACGCCATCGGCTTGCAGCGCCAGCGCTTCTTGGTTGAGCAACTCGGCAAAGGCCATGGCCATCTTGACCTTGTCACCGTAAAAACGGTCGGCCACGGTGTCCACGATGGTCATGGGGCCAGGCAAGGTGAATTTGAGTTTTTTCTTCGTGTGGGCGCGGGCCAGCTGGGCCTCGAAGGCGTGCACGCGTCCCCTCAGGCGCAGCGGCGCAACGACCTGAGGCACCTGCGCGTCGTAGCGGTTGTTGCGGATGCCCATGGTGACCTTGTTCACGAAGTCGATGCCCTCGACCTGCTCGACAAAGCCGTGCACAAAATGCTGGCGCGCCTGCTCGCCATCGCCGATCACGTCCAGCCCGGCGTCTTCTTGCGCCTTGATCCACAGCAGCGTGGCGTCGGCCTTGGCTTGCTGCAACTCAGGGCCTTGGGTGGTCCACTGGGGCCAGAGTTTTTCGGTTTCGGCGAGCCAAGCGGGTTTGGGCAAGCTGCCAGCGATCGCGGTGGTGAACATGTCAAAAATCCTAAAGATAAAAAATCAAAGCGCCGAGTTTGCCGCCAATCCAAATTCTTGGGCGAGCAACTCGTAAGAGCGCATTTGCGCAGCAGGGTCATGCGTCCAGGTGATGACCACCAGCTCTTGCACTTCCAGCCGCGCGGCCAGTTGGCGCAATTTGCGGCCCACCGAAGCGGCCGAGCCGATCAAAGCCCCTTCACGCAAGCGCTCCAGTGCGAACTGCTCGGCTGGGCTGTAATCGCGCGCCGCTTCTTCGGGTGGCAGCAGCGCCCCGATGCGGCCCAGGTTGCGGTCCATCTTCCAGCGGGCACGGCTTTCAAACAGGCGCAACGCCTCTTCATCGGTGTCGGCTGCCAGTGCCCAGACGCACAGGGCTGCGGATGGCCTTTGCAGGCCCACACTGGGGCGGAAGGTTTCGCGGTAAATCTGCAGCGCCTCGTCAGCGCCTTGCCCGTCGGTGATGAAATAGGCAAAGGCATACGGCAACCCCAGGTGCGCGGCCAGCTGCGCACCGTAGTCGGAGCTGCCCAGCATCCAGACATCTGGCGAGGTCGCCGATTGAGGGTAGGCGTAGACGTTGTGCCCCGGGTGGCCTAGCGGCAAGTTGTGCCCACTGACCCAGGCTTGCAGCTCCATCACCTGCTGCGGAAAGCGCTCGGAGGCGTTGCGATCGGGATTAAGCAACTGCGCGGTGCGCCCATCGCTTCCTGGCGCGCGGCCCACGCCCAGATCAATGCGGCCCGGAGCCAATGCATCGAGCACACGAAACTGCTCGGCCACCTTGAGAGCGGCGTAATGCGGCAGCATCACGCCTGCACTGCCCAATCGAATACGTTGGGTGCGGGCGGCAATGGCCGCCATCAAGACCTCTGGGGCGCTGCCCACGATGCTGGGGTGGCTGTGGTGTTCACTCACCCAAAAGCGGTGGTAGCCCCAGGCTTCGGCTTGCTCGGCCAGCGCCAGGGTTTGGCGAATGGTGGCGTCTTGCCCACGACCTTCGGCTGCAGCAGATTGGTCAAGTATTGAAAGTTTCAAGCTCATGTGGTTTTGGTTTCGGGGGCCAAAGCGGACATTTCGGCCTCTTGCAGTGCCCGCCACATGACTTTGCCACTGCCGCTCTTGGGCAAAGCATCGACAAAACTCACAGCGCGGGGCATTTTGTAAACCGCCATGTTCTCACGACACCAATCAATAATGTCCTGCTCGCTGACTTTGCCCTTGTGGTCTTGCCGCAAAACCACCACCGCCTTGACCGACTCCCCTCGATACGCATCGCGGGTACCGATGATGCAGGCCTCCTGAATGGCTGGATGGCGAAACATGAGCGCCTCGACCTCAGCAGGCCAGACCTTGAAGCCGCTGGCGTTGATCATGCGCTTCAGACGGTCGGTCATGAAGAAGTAACCTTCTTCGTCCACCCGGCCCATGTCGCCCGAACGGAAAAACCGGAACCCATCACGCTCAAAAAAAGCGGCCGCCGTGGCTTCGGGCCGCTTCCAATAGCCCTTGAACACTTGCGGACCACTGATCACGATTTCGCCCGACTCGCCGGGTGGCAATTCGGCCAGGGTTTCGGGGTCCACAATGCGCGACTCCACGCTCATGAACGGAATGCCAAGACACTGCTTTTTGGGTGCATCGGGTGGGTTGGTGTGGGAAGGAGCAGCCGTTTCGGTCAGGCCATAACCCTCCACATAACGCAGCCCGAACTGTTCCAGCAATCGTTGCGCCACCGCCTCCGGCATGGCCGCACCGCCGCCGCCAATGTAGACCAGACTGCTCAGGTCATAGCGGTCCATGTGCGGACTGCCCAGCAAGTCGATCACCATGGTGGGAATATTGGTCCAGTGCGTCACGCACCACTTAGAGATCAAATGCCCTGCCAAATCGCGGTCCCAGCGCGGCATCAGAACCAAGCTGGCTCCGAGCAAAATGCTGGTGTGCATCACGCTGACCATGCCGGTTATATGAAACATGGGCACGACGCACAGTGTCACGTTTTCAGGCGTTCCATTGCCCCACAGACCACTGGACATGGCGTTGTGCATGATGGAGCCATGTGTGTGCATGCAGCCTTTGGGCAAGCCGGTGGTGCCGCTGGTGTAGGGCAAGATCGCCAGATCATCGGTCTGGGCCTGGGGTGGTGGCAGCGCCACCGCAGGGGCTGCCATCAAGTCCGCCCAAGCATGCACCTGGCCCTCTGCCAGTTCGGGCAAAGCCCGCACCGGAAGCAACCAGGTGTGCCAAGCATCTGGCAAGTCTTCAGAGCCAACAGCCTTGGGGTCAAACACATCGGTGAACTGCGTCACCACCAGATGCTTCAAGCGATTCTCTGGCGGCAAAGCAGCACTGGCCTGAGCCAGCTCGGGCGCCAGGTCGGCCGTGGTCACCGCCAACCGTGTATCGGGGTCGGTGATGTAGTGCTTGAGCTCTTCGGCCCGGTTCATTGGATTGACTGGCACCACCACGGCGTCGATGCGCAGAACAGCAAAGTGCGTGACCACGAGCTGGGGGCAGTTTTGCATGTCCAGCACCACCCTGTCACCGGCTTGAACACCCAAGGTCTTGAGCTGCCCCGCCAATTGCTCGGCGCTGGCCATCAACTCTCGGTAGGTCCAAACCCGGCCCATGAATACCAGTGCGGCTTTCTCAGGGTATCGCAGGGCACTGATGGCCAAGTTCATCCACAAGGATGTTGCGGGCGCGGTGATCCCGGCGGGCAAGCGTGCGGGCCAGACAGCAGCGTGTGCGGGCATCTAAGGGTCTCCTGTTGTTGGATGCCATGTTAATGGTCCCCCTCACCTGAAAAGGCTTTGAGTTTGTCGCGCACGGGACCGACACTCGGCACGAAGTCATCGGCCTTCCTGGATTCTTCCGACAAATGTGTTTCGAGATGTTTAAATAACTGTAAATAAGTATTCTTTTTTAACCATTTGGCATTTTTATCACTAAAATAAAGTCATGCAAACACATCCAACACCCGACACACCCGAAGACTACTGTGGCACCACCTACGCAGCCAAATTGCTGGGTTTGTCGGTGGGCACCATACAGACTCTGGTGGAAAAAAACGAACTCCAGGCTTGGAAGACACAGGGCGGCCACCGCCGCATCTCCATGCCCTCGATTCGTGATTACCAAAAAAAGCACAACATGCTGATGAGTCCCGGCGAAAGCCGTGAGTACAGGCTGCGGGTTTTGCTGGTCGAAGACGACCCAGTGACCCGTGACATGGTTCGGGACTTCTGCAACCGCTGCGAAATGCCCGTAGATTGCACGGCCATGTCCTCCGGTTTGGAGGCCCTCATCGACATGGCCAGCATCCAACCTGATGTGCTGATTGCCGACTTGAACATGCCAGGCGTGGATGGGTTTGAGCTGCTGCGCACCCTCAAAAACTCAACCCAGTTTCAACGCATGACTTGTTTGGTGATCTCTGCCTTGTCACAGGAGGAAATCGCGGCCCGCGGCGGCTTGCCAGAGGGCACGATTTTCATGGCCAAGCCTGTGAATATGCAGTGGTTCAACGGTTTTTTCACTGCATTGATCGCGGGTCGCAAGCTCGAACACCACGCGGCTTGATCGCACAGTCGCTATCATTTATTTGTACATTTAGTTTCCTTTTTTTAATAAATCCTCTTCGCAAGTTCAACGCGCTTTTCCACAATGGACCTCACTGCAGATTTTTGCAGTCAAACCAAGGAACGCAGACATGTTGAAGAAAATCACAGGTGTATTGCTGGCTTTCAGCTTCGCTGGCCTGACCTGGGCCCAACAAATTGATTTGAACAAGGCCTCTGAGGTCGAGCTCGACGCCCTCAAGGGCGTGGGTCCGGTCCTGACCAAGGCGGTGATGGACGAGCGCAAAAAAGCCCCCTTCAAGAATTGGGAAGATGCCACCAGTCGAGTCAAAGGTTTAGGCCCCCAAAAGGCCAGCAGCCTGTCCGACCAAGGCGTGCGGGTGCAAGGCAGTGCTTACAACGTCAAAGTGGCCGATCAAAAGCCCGGCGCCAGCAAGGAAGTGAGCACAGACAAAGCTTCGGCCAAAGCCGCCAAACCGGCATCGGCAGCGGCAGCGGCAGATACCAGCGCCAAACCCAAGCCCGCCAAAAACTGAAAAACGCTGTCACACCTGCCCTGCCGAGTCGCTCGATTCGGCAGGCATTGCCCTCATCCAGAAGTTATGGACCCTGCGTTGCTGTTCAGACCTTGCCAAATCCGCCGCCGCCCGGCGTGTGGATCTCAAACACATCCCCCGCCTGCATCTCGACCTGGCCAATGTGCGCCAATTTTTGCACGCTGCCATCGGCACGCACCACCCGGTTGATGCCCGGCAAGCCACTGTGCCCGCCCGCCATGCCAAAGGCTGGATGGATACGTCCGTTGGACAAAATGCCCGCCGTCATGGGCTCCAAAAAACGCACACGGCGTACACCGCCATCGCCACCATGCCAGCGCCCCGCGCCGCCTGACCCTTGGCGAATCGCATAACTTTCCAAGCGCACCGGAAAGCGGAACTCCAGCACCTCAGGGTCCGTGAGGCGTGAATTGGTCATGTGGGTTTGCACCACCGAGGTGCCATCAAAACCACCCACCAACTGGCCTTGCGCATCAAAGCGGCCACCCGCGCCGCTGCCACCCGAGATGGTTTCGTAATACTGCACCCGAGCATTGCCAAAGGTGAAGTTGTTCATGGTCGGCTGGCTACCCGCCATCACACCCAAAGCGCCAAACAGCGCGTTGGTGATGCAGGTCGAGGTTTCCACATTGCCCGCCACCACCGAAGCTGGAGGGTTGGGGTTGAGCATGGAGCCCGTCGGGATGATGACCTTTAGCGGCTTCAAACAACCCGCGTTCAGGGGAATGTCGTCGTCCACCAAACTGCGGAACACATAAAGGACAGCTGCCATGCACACCGCACGGGGCGCGTTGAAGTTATTG
>CAJBLW010000322.1 GCA_903953985.1 uncultured Burkholderiales bacterium | reverse complement strand
GCTGATGTTCCCCGATTGCGCCGACACCCAATTGGTCAAAGACGCCATGTGGGACCCTTTTGAGTACTTCATGGCCCGCAAGCGCGACGGCTTGCTCAAGACCGAATTCCCACAAAAACTGGGCAATGTGAGTTACCAAATTCCTTGTCATGGCCGGGTCCAGAACATTGGCAAGAAGACCGAAGAAATGCTCAAGATGATCCCGGACACCCAGATCAACACCATCGAGCGCTGCTCGGGCCACGCTGGTACTTATGGCGTGAAAAAAGGCTCACACGAGATGGCCATGAAGATCGGCAAACCGGTGTTCAAGGCCATGGCGACCATGAAAGATGGCTCCAAGCCCGACTTCATCAGCTCTGACTGTCCGCTGGGCGGCCACCACATTGCCCAGGGCTTTGAGGTCAATGGCCTCGGCGCCCCCGAACTGAACCACCCCTTGACCTTGGTACGCAAAGCCTACGGTCTCAAATAAGGAAAACCGCCATGCAACTGACCGGAAAAATCACGCCCGAGACCCTGATGTCTTTGGAGGCCTACACCAAGTGGCGCAAGATCCACAAGCCCGAGGTGATCGCTCACCGCAAACTGCGCAGCGTGCAATTGGGCGAGCACATCAACATGCAGTTTGAGAGCGAAACCACCATCCGCTACCAGATTCAAGAGATGCTGCGGATCGAAAAAGTCTTCGAAGAAGAAGGCATCCTGCAAGAGATCGAAGCCTATGCCCCGCTGGTGCCAGACGGCAGCAACTGGAAGGCCACCATGATGATCGAGTACACCGATATCAATGAACGCAAGCGCGAGCTGGCCAAGTTGATTGGCGTGGAAGACCGCATGTTTGTCGAGGTGGAAGGCCATGGGCGTGTTTATGCGATTGCCGATGAAGACCTGGACCGCGAGACCGAAGAAAAAACCTCTGCCGTGCACTTTGTGCGCTTCGAACTGAAGCCCGTCATGTCCGCGGCTGTCAAGGCCGGTGCTGGCGTCAAGATGGGGTGTGACCACACACACTACCCCTCTCACATCGATGTTTCCCCAGACACACTGGCCAGCTTGGCAGGTGACTTGAAGTAAGTCTCGCAGCCCGTTCTGGCTTGACCCTGCCGTGGCCTTTGCGCTGCTGCAGGGTTTTTGTTTTTGGGGTCAGTGATCGCTGTTCAGACCTTTGGCGGCGCAAGGCAGTGTTGGTGTGGGCGCTGCCTGTTGCGCCCAGTCAAAGGCCCAAAAGGGCTGGATCGCCTTGGCCGAGCCTGAGCACTTCGGGGACGTCGCCGCTCATGTCGATCACGGTGGTGGGTTCCAAAGAGCAGGCTCCTGCATCGATGACCGCACCCACTTGGTGTTCGAGCCGTTCTCGTATCTCTTCCGGGTCGTTCAGCGGCAGCGCTTCGCCGGGCATGATGAGCGTGGCGGCCAGCAGCGGCGCGCCGTGAAGGGCCAGCAGTTCTTGCAGCACTTTGTGCTCAGGGACACGCAGGCCGATGGTTTTGCGTTGCGGGTGGCTCAATCGGCGAGGCACTTCCTTGGTGGCTTCCAGAATGAAGGTGAATGGTCCAGGCGTAGCCTGTTTGATGGCCCGAAATTGCCGGTTATCCACCCGGGCGTAATTGGCCAACTCGCTCAGGTCACGGCACAGCAGCGTCAGGTGGTGTTTTTCGTCCACAGCGCGGATGCGGCGCAATTGGTCGGCAGCGGTTTTATCGTCCAGGTGGCAGACCAGGGCGTAGCTGGAGTCGGTGGGCACGGCCAACACGCTGCCCTGGTTGAGCAGTTGCACGGCTTGCTTGAGCAAACGCGCTTGCGGGTTGTCGGGGTGAACGCTGAAAAACTGGGCCATGGATCTCAACAGTCGAAGGACGGTACCGAGCAGTATGCGACACAGATGAGGCCAAAGCCCCGCAAAGGAAGCGCGAAGACTCAGGATTGTGCTGGAGGGATGGCGACGCGGTTCTCTCGTACGGTGAGCCAGGCCCCCAAAGCCCCGCACAGCGCAACCAGGCCCATGCCCATGAAGGTCCATTGGTCAGGCAGGTGGTTGAAGACCAGCCAGCCTCCCAGCACCGCAAAGCCGATTTGGGTGTACAAATAAGGCGTGAGGGTGGCGGCTGGGGCGCGGCCGTAGGCCAGGATCAGCAAAAAGTGCCCGATCGAGGCCAGCACGCCCATCAAGAGCAGTTGCAACCAAACCGTCCAGTCGCTGGGCATTTCCCAGACAAAAGGCAGGATGAGGGTGGCCAAGGCCGTGCCGATCCAGCCCGTATAAAAGTGGGTGGTGATGGGGTCCTCGGTTTTGGCCATTTTGCTGGTCAACAGCTGAAATCCAGAGTTGGTACCCACCAACATTAGGGGCAACAGCACGGTCCAGTCAAAGTGCTGGCTGCCGGGGCGGATGATGATCAGGGTGCCGATGAAGCCGCCCAGCACCAGCAACCAACGCAGAGGGCGTATTTTTTCCTTCAGCATCCAGGCCGCGAGAATGGTGATGACCAGGGGGGCCAGCAAAGAAATCGCGGTGAATTCGCCCACGGGCATGTACTTCAGGCTCAAAAAGGCCAGGGTACTGCAGGCAAACAGCAGCAGGCCGCGCGCCAGTTGAAAGCGCGGGTGCTGGGTCCGTAGAATTTTGCGGCCACGGCCTGGCCAGACGACGACCGTGGTGATGACCGCCTGAATTGCATAGCGGAACCACAGCGCCACCAGCATCGACAGGCCCGCGCTGACGTGACGGGTGGTGGTGTCCAGCGTGGCAAAGCACGCGGTGGCCAGAACGGCAAAACCGATGCCGTGCAGCGCATTGGCCTTTAAAGAATTCACTGAACGCGGTCAGTCAGCAGTTCCCAAACAGGGGTCAGCTGGCCAGGCAAGAAGGGCAGGGTGCCCAAGTCGATGCGGCTTTCGGTGGGGCTGTGAAAGTCACTGCCACGAGAGGCTGCCAAGTTGAATTCGAGTGCGGTTTCTGCGTAGCGTACCGCTTCGGGAGACGAGTGGCTGCCGGTAACGACCTCGACGCCGCGCCCACCGTGGGCTTTGAATTCACTGAACAGCGCGTACTCTTCGTTGGGACTGAAGCCGTAGCGTGCCGGGTGGGCGATGATGGCCATGCCACCAGCATCGGTGATCCATTGCACGGCTTCCTGCAGGCGCGCCCAGCGGTGCGGAACGTAGCCGGGTTTGCCTTCGGTCAGGTATTTGCGAAACACTTCCGAGGTGTCGCTGCACACGCCTGTGTCGACCAGGTGCCGCGCAAAGTGGGTGCGCGAAATCAATTCCGGGTTGCCAACATAGCGCAACGCGCCCTCGTAGCAGTTGAGGATGCCGACTTTGGCCAGGCCATCCGACATTTCCTGGGCGCGTTCACTGCGGCCGCCTCTGGTGCGGCGCAGGCCTGCGACCAAGGCGCTGTTGTGCGCATCGAAACCCAGGCCCACGATGTGTACCGTTTGGTGGGCAAAGGTGACCGAAATTTCGGTGCCTGTGAGGTAGGGCAGGCCTTGCGCGCGGGCCGCGGCCAGGGCGCGTTCTTGGCCAGCCACTTCGTCGTGGTCGGTCAGCGCCCACAGTTCCACGCCGTTGGTTTTGGCGCGTTCGGCCAGGGCTTCGGGGCTGAGGGTGCCGTCAGAGATGACGGAGTGGCAGTGCAGGTCGGCGTTCATCATGCAATCCATTTTAGGCGCATGCCGCCGGGACAGTGCAGCTTGTGGGGTCATTGGGCATGCGAGGCCCAGGGACCTGTAACAGCCCTGCAGTTTCTCGGGCTCAGACCTGTGGCAGATAATCCGAGCATGACCTCGATGCAGACCTTTGCGGAGCCCCAGCCATGGCACTGATGATCACCGACGAATGCATCAATTGCGATGTGTGTGAGCCCGAGTGCCCGAACCAAGCGATTTACCTGGGCGAAGAAATTTACGAGATCGATCCGTCCAAATGCACCGAATGCGTGGGCCATTTTGACGAGCCGCAGTGTGTCCAAGTCTGCCCCGTGGCTTGCATTCCAGTCAACCCGCAGCACGCAGAAAATCAGGAGTCGCTCTGGGCCAAATACCGTCGCCTGCAAGGGCAGTGAGGTACAAGGTTTAACCGAGCTTATCGGGTTCGGTCGTTGGGGGCGACTCTGCTTTCGGCGGTCTGGGCGGTTTGGGCCTGGGGGGCTTGCTGGTGTGGATTTTCACCATCGCTTTTTCCATCTCTCCCGCCAACAAAAGCGGCAAAGCCAACACCGCGCGGTGGATGCTGTCGTCGATGGCTTTGCGGTGCTCCAGCATCGGCTTCTTCAACACCCAGCCGACCACTTCGGCCTTGTCGCCTGGGTGGCCCACGCCAATGCGCAGCCGCCAGTAATCGGCCGTGCCCAGCTGGGCATGGATGTCGCGCAGGCCGTTGTGGCCAGCGTGGCTGCCGCCCAGCTTGAGCTTGGCTTCACCGGGGGGGATGTCGAGTTCGTCGTGCGCCACCAAAATTTCTTGCGGTTGGATTTTGAAGAACCGAGCCAGTGCGCTGACCGACTTGCCCGACAGGTTCATGTAGGTCTGCGGTTCCAGCAACCAAACATTTTGTCCGCTGATTGTGGTGCGGGCCACCAACCCGTGGTAGCTGCGCTCGGGCACCAGAGACACCTTGAGTTCACGGGCCACGGCATCGATCCACCAGAACCCGGCGTTGTGGCGGGTGTCTTCGTATTCGTTGCCCGGGTTGCCCAGGCCGACAAGCAGTTTGATCATGGTGCGAGATTATCCTTGCTGCTGGGTGCGCAGCTGCCAAGCATGGGCACAAAGCAAAAGGCCCGCTTGCGCGGGCCTTGAAAGTACAGGGCTCGAAAGCCCGAGCCAGAAGATTACTTCTTGCCTTTGCCCTTGCCTTTTGCGTCGACAGGAGCGGCCACGGGAGCTGCCACAACTTCTTCCACAGGCGCCACCACGGACACGAGGACCGGGTTCTTCTTGCCGTGGGTGACGGCCTTGCAGCCAGCAGGCAAAGTGATGTCGTTCAGATGCAAAGACACGCCTTTGGTCAAGCCTGTCAAGCTCACTGCAATGAACTCAGGCAGGTTGGCAGGCAAGCAAGCGATTTCGAGCTCGGTCACCACATGGTTGACAGTGCACTTGTCGGTCTTGACGGCTTCGGACTCTTCTTCACCGCTGAAGTGCAAAGGCACTTTCATGTGCAAAGTGGTGTTGGCATCGACACGCTGGAAGTCGATGTGTTGCACCAATTGTTTGTAGGGGTGCATTTGGTAGTCACGCAGCAAAACTTTGCTGGACTGACCGTTGAATTCCATGTCCAGAATCGTGGCGTGGAAAGCCTCTTTTTTCAGGGCATGCCACAAAGCGTTGTGGTCCAGCTCGATCAGTTGGGGGGCCGATGTGGAACCGTAAACGATGCCAGGTGTGCGACCGGAATTGCGGAGACGGCGGCTCGCACCCGTACCCTGCTTAGCGCGCTCAAAAGCGACGAATTTCATAGATTTCTCCTTCTAGGGTGCACCGCGACCAGTGCGACCCTGACTCAAAAAAGCCAGCCAGTCCAACAGGACGGCTGGCCGCTAAAGGCCTCTTTCCGATCAGGTTTGATCGGAAAACAGGCTCATCACCGACTCACCATGCGCAATCCGGTTGATCGTTTCGGCGATCAGCGGAGCCACGGAAAGTTGGCGAATCTTGGTACACGCTGCGGCTTCTGCCGTCAGCGGTATGGTGTTGGCGACCACGACTTCGTCGAGCGCTTCGCCCTTGGCGATGCGTTCGATGGCCGGACCCGAAAAGATCGGGTGTGTGCAGTAGGCGTAAACTTTTTTGGCGCCACGCTCTTTGAGTACTTCGGCGGCTTTCACCAAGGTGCCTGCGGTGTCAATCATGTCGTCCATGATCACGCAGTTACGACCTTCGATCTCGCCAATCACGTGCATGACTTCACTCACGTTGGCTTGGGGGCGGCGCTTGTCGATGATGGCCAGGTCGCAACCGAGTTGCTTGGCCAGTGCGCGAGCGCGTACGACGCCACCAACATCAGGGGACACGACGATCAGGTCTTCGTAATTTTTCTGGCGCAGATCACCCAGTAGAACGGGGGACGCGTAAATGTTGTCGACCGGGATGTCGAAGAAGCCTTGAATCTGGTCAGCGTGCAAGTCCATGGTCAGGACGCGGTCAACACCCACTGCCTGAAGCATGTTGGCCACCACCTTGGCAGAGATAGGTACACGGGTCGAACGTGGGCGACGGTCCTGGCGGGCGTAACCGAAATAAGGGATGACGGCACTGATACGACCAGCCGATGCGCGTTTGAACGCGTCGACCATGATCAGCAGCTCCATCAGATTTTCGTTCGTCGGTGCGCAGGTGGACTGAACCACAAACACCTCACGAGCACGTACGTTTTGTTTGAGTTCGACGGTAACTTCACCGTCAGAGAACCTGCCCACATCGACGGCGCCGAGTTGTGTGCCCAGACATTTGGCAATTTCGGCGGCCAACACGGGATTGGCATTGCCGGTAAACAGCATGAATTCTGGGGGAAGTGAAGCAGGCTGCATGTGCATTCCAGCGATCAGATAAAGGGGCCTGTACGACTGAACGTATTTGGCAGGGGAAGAAGGACTCGAACCTTCGCATGCTGGAATCAAAATCCAGTGCCTTAACCAACTTGGCGACTCCCCTACACGGGTTGACCGCTGAAACAGCGATCAACCGATCAACTTTCGCTGGATGCCCAAGCTGTCAAGGGATGGGCTTCCAAATTACTGCAAAGCCGGGCCAGAAAGAGGTCAGGGACCGAAACTTTCGTGGCGCTGTCCATGCAATGGGCAAACACGGCACTTCCGGAACCCGTCATTCTGGATTTGAGACCGGCTTGGTTGAGAGCTTGAAGGGCTTGCTCAACACCGGGGCACAAAGCCTGTGCAACGGATTGCAGGTCGTTGTGACCGAAGTCATATGTCTCTGCAGCGAAGTTCGACATTGTAGCAGCGTTTGTGTCGCGTTTGAGGTCTGGATGGGCAAAAATTTGAGAAGTATCGATGCCTTGGGGCGGCTTGACCACCCAAAACCGGGCGGCGGGAAGTTCGATGGGGGTGATTTTTTCTCCGACGCCTTCGACCCAGGCGTTGTGCCCGCGGAGGAAAAATGGCACGTCTGCGCCCAGTTGAAGTCCCAACTTTTCTAATGTGGGCAGTTTCAGTTTCAGACCCCACAAGCGGTTGAGTGCCAGCAGGCAAGTGGCCGCATCGGAGGAGCCGCCGCCCATGCCCGCTTGCGCGGGGATTTGCTTTTCAACGGCAATGTGCACGCCATCGGTGCAGCCGCTGTGGTTCTGCAGCAGCTGCGCTGCGCGGGTGATCAGGTCTTGTGTGGGCAAGGCGAGTGTGAGGTCTTCGCGGCTGATGGCGCCAGCGGGTCGCTTTTCAAAATGAAGCGTGTCGCACCAGTCGATCAGCATGAAGACCGATTGCAGTTCATGGTACCCATCGGGGCGACGGCCCGTGACGTGCAAAAACAAATTCAATTTGGCCGGTGCAGGCACATCGTGCAGCGATTTCATAGGGGGATTATCGCTAGGCTTGTGATGCCCGAAAAAAGGCCAGCTCAGCGGTCCAGCGAGATGCGCAGCACCGCACCGGGGCTGGGTTCGCGCCGCACTGCGCTGATACGGCCTTGGGCGTGTGCCGACAAGTCGACTTGCCAGCCGGGTGCATCGGCGGGGCGGCCCGCCAGCCACTCGAACAAAGCCGTTATCGGGAGTTCTGTGCCTGTCAGGCGAGCCCCCAGCCTTTGCAGGCTTGGGCTGTCCACTTGTTGCTGGCCTTGCGCCAGGCGTGCACCTTGGGGCGTCCATTCGAGGCGGGCCAGAGTGGTGCCGATGGGGCTGAGCAAGACCATCTCGCCGGCTTGCGCCGAGCCTTGCAGCTCGAAACCGGCACTCAGCGATTCAGGCGGGTCCTTGAGAACCTGAATGGCCATGCGCCCGGACCAGTAGGCCTTGTCGTCCACAGGGATCATTCGGGGGGAGGCGCAGCCTGCGGCCAGCAAGGCGCAGGAGATGGCAAGAGCCAGAACCCGTCGCCGACACTTTCGGGGGGGCTCTTTGGCGAGTGCACAGGGTTTCATGGCTTGAATTCGAAGCGCTTCAAGGTTTCGACCAAGGTGTCGTTGTCGGCTTTGAGCAGCAAACCTTCGCGCCAGATCACTCCGGCTTCCTGACGCTGTCCCATGACCCATAACACTTCACCCAGATGGGCTGCAATTTCTGCGTCAGGGCGGGTTTTGTAGGCTGCCTGCAAAATTTTCAGTGCCTCGGCATGTTGTCCTTGGCGAAACGCGACCCATCCCAGGCTGTCCTGGATGTAGGCATCGTCGGGGGCCAGTTGCAGGGCCTGCGTGATCAGTTGGCGGGCTTCACCGAGACGGATGTTGCGATCGGCCAGGGAGTAACCCAGGGCGTTGAAAGCCTGGGGATCTTCGGGTTTGAGTTTGATCAGATCGCGCAGCAAGCTTTCCATGTCGTCGAAGCGTTTGAGCTTTTCGTTGACCAAGGCCATCTCCGACATCAAGTCGGTGTTTTGCGGCTGAGCATCCAGGGCTTGCTTGACCATGGTGTACGCCTCGTCCAATTGCTTGTTGTCCCGCAACCACATGGACTGGACCAGAATTTTGCGCGTGGCCTGCTCGGCATTGCTGGTTTGGATTTGTGCGAGTACCTGTCGTGCTTCTTCCTTGCGTCCTTGCTGTGTGAGCAAGTCGGCGCGGCGGCTGGCCAACTTGATGGGGTCTGCGTTAGGCGGCACCTGGGCCAGCCATTGCTCGGCTAGAGGCAGTTGACCTTGGCGCTGCGCCATCTGGGCCAACGCCATCAAGGCCTCGGGCAAACCGGTTGGCGTTTCCTTGTCTTGGCTGGCTTGGGCCAGTTCCACGTGTTTGCGCAATTTTTCTTCAGCCTGGGCCAGCTGGCCAGTTTCCTGCAGCAGCAAACCATGCACCAGCCAGCCATCGGTGAAGGCGGGGTGTTCTGCGTTCAGGCGGCCAAGTTGACGCAAGGCTTCGGCCTGCTGAGATTGGGCGATGAGGTGCCGCGCATAGCCCAATCTCAATTCAGGCTGCACCGGGCCTTGCATGGCTTGAGACAACAAGGCCTTCATCTCGGCCGGTGCCGCACTGGCCAAGCTCAGTGCCAGGATCAGGGGCCCAGGGGCCGATGCATCGGCCGCGCGTCCCAGTCGCGTGGCCTCAATGGCCTGTGCCAGTTGTCCGGCTTCTCGCCGCATGCGCCCTATGGAGGTCCATGCGGTTGCGGCTGTGCTGCTTTGTTTCAAGGCCAAACTCAGGGCTTTTTCGACGGTGTCGGCGGCCATCTTCTTGTCTTGCACTCTGGCAAAAATGCGGGGCACCGAGGCAATGGCGTCATTTTGTTCAGCGGCAGGAAGCTCCCGGATCGAGACGCTCAGGGCTTGCCCGGCTTCATCCACCCTGTTCAGGGCCAGCAAAATTTGCAATTTGTATCGGTTGGCTTCGTTGGCTTCGGGTATGGCGTTTTTCCAAGCCTGGACCGCTTGCAAAGCCGATTCGCCAGAGCGCGATTGCAAGGCCAGATCGACGGCGCGTTGAAACAGTGCCGGATCGCGGGTTTTGCGTGCCGCATCCAGGATGAAAGAAAACCCACTGCCCGGCGAGCCGCTGCGCACGTTCAATTCGCCAAGCAGCAATTGGTAAAACAAAGCGGCATCGAGCGCGGATTGTTGAAGGGTGCCTTTGTCCTTGAGCGGACTCGGGGTGCTTGGGAGGGGCTTGGCCGGTTGCGCCCAAGCGCTCCAGACGCAAGAGGAGATGAGGGCAAGTCGAAACCAGAATTTCATGGCTTCATCATAATCCAGCCACCCACTCGCGCGATCCGCGCGGCACAAGTC
>CAJBLW010000321.1 GCA_903953985.1 uncultured Burkholderiales bacterium | reverse complement strand
TCGCGCTTGGCCACCCACCACCACGTCAAGCCAATCGCCACACCCATCAAAAGGCCCGGCACGATGCCAGCCAAGAACAATTTGGTGATGGACACGTTGGCGGCCACACCGAAAATAATGAAACCAATGGAGGGCGGAATCACCGGCGCGATGATGCCGCCCGAAGCGATCAAGCCGGCCGAGCGGCCCACGTTGTAGCCAGCCCGCTTCATCATCGGGATAAGCAAAGCGGCCAGCGCCGCCGTATCGGCTACGGCTGAGCCCGAAAGCGAAGCCATGATCACGGCGGCCATGACAGCCACATAACCCAACCCGCCCCTGAAATGCCCAACCCAGGCCATGGCCAGGTTCACGATGCGGCGGCTCAAACCACCTGCGTTCATGAACTCACCGGCCAACAAGAAAAACGGCACCGCGAGCAAAGGAAAGTTGTCCGCGCCGTCCACAAAACGCTGCGCCAAAATTTGGCTGTCAAAGGCATTGATCATGCCGTTGCTGGCCATGTAAGCCATCAGGCTCAGGCCGCACACGAGCAATGCATAAGCAATGGGCATGCCCAGGGCCATGGCCCCCAGCAAGCTGAATACAAAAACGGCGATGGTCATGCGCGGCCTCGCACGTCGGGCTCGATCTCGGCAAGGACCACTTTGTCTTCCGACTCGACCACCAGCACCAGATCCGCCTCAGCCAGTTGTCCAGTCAACAATTGGAACAACTTGTGCACGTTCATGATGCCCATGACAGCAGCCGTGACATAGCCGACGCCATAAATCCAGATCATGGAAATGCCCACCACCACCGAAATGTTGGTCACTTGCAAATCGTGCATCTGCCAAGTGCCCCAAAAGAACAGCACGTTGCAGCCGAGCATCATCGCTTCACTCAAGAAAAAGCACAGTTTTTTGCCGCCCAAGGGCAAGCGCCGCACCAGCGTATCCACACCCAAATGGCCCTTCTCGCGCATGGCCACCATGGCCCCGATGTAGGTCAGCCAAATGAAGCAATAGCGCGACATCTCGTCCGAAATGGAAATGCCGGAGTTGAAGCCGTAGCGCAGCACCACGTTGCCAAACACCATGATGACCATGGCCACCAGGCAGGCCACCACCAGAAATTCCAGCAGCTTGAAAAAGAGATCAATGATTTTGTGCAAGTGCGGCCCCTGATTTTTGAACGCTCATTTTGGCGTTGGGTTTGGAGAGGGCTTTGGGTTTGGTTTGGGTCTTGATCGGTGTGGCCAAGCCCGAGACCACCGGCAGTTTTTTACGAGACGACAGCACCAAGTCGATGTCTCCTTTGGCCCCTTCGATCAAGACCATGATGGCGCGTTCGGCTTTGGCTGGCTCCCGTGCGATCACGGCGTTGAGCACGGCACGGTGCAGCGGCAGAGAATTTTTCGGGCCATCTTTGATGCGGGTAGAAATTTCAAAACTGGTGCGCAGCAAGGCGTTGAGGGCCTTGCTCATCTGCACCAGCATGCGGTTGTGTGAGGCCTGCAACAAACCTTCGTGAAAGCGCAAATCGTGCGTGACGTAATCGCCGCCCTCTTCTACCGCTTGTTTCATGCCCGCGTAGGCAGCCTCGATGTAGGCAATGTCCTCGGGTGTAGCCCGCTCGGCAGCCAAGCGCACGGCCGCAGGCTCCACCACGCGGCGCAACTCTTGCAGATCTTTCAAAAAATCTGGCGTCAGGCCGCAGCGTGCCTGCCAGGCCACCACATCGGGGTCAAACCAGTTCCAGTGTGCATCGGGCATAACTCGGGTGCCCACCTTGGGGCCGGTGGACAGCAGCCCCTTGGCCACCAGCGACTTGATGGCCTCGCGCACCACCGTGCGGCTCACACCCAGCTCTTCGCACAAGATTGGCTCAGGAGGCAGGCTCGCGCCCACCCCATAGCGACCAGACAAAATGGCCTGGCCCAATAAATCAAGAGAATTTTTATGGAAATTGTTCGTCATGGCCTAAAGCGTTGGAGCGACCTATCATATGATGATTGAAGGCCTGAAACAGACTCTGGTAAACCCTAGGCTCAGTCGTTTTGGTGTCTAGGGTTTGCCCGTGTGTCGCTGGCTTTACAGAGTCCGCTTGTTTTCCTATCGTCATACGATAGGATTTTCAAGACTCACGATTGATCTTCAACCTGGACACACACCATGAGCGATAACAACGGCAGCCCGCCCCGCAAAAAACCCGCAGAACTGCGCAGCCAGCAATGGTTTGGACGCCAAGACCGCGACGGCTTTGCCTACCGCAGCTGGGTCAAGGGCAAAGGCGTGCCGCACGATCAGTTTGACGGCCGTCCGGTCATCGGCATCTGCAATACCTTCAGCGAACTGACCCCCTGCAACTCGCACTTTCGCACCCTGGCCGAGCAAGTCAAGATCGGCGTTTACGAGGCGGGCGGCTTCCCACTCGAATTTCCTGTGATGTCTTTGGGCGAAACCCTGCTGCGCCCCACGGCCATGCTGTACCGCAACCTGGCGTCCATGGACGTGGAAGAGAGCATTCGCGGCAACCCCATCGACGGCGTGGTGCTGCTGATGGGCTGCGACAAAACCACCCCCAGCTTGCTGATGGGCGCGTCCAGCGTGGGCCTGCCCACCATTGGTGTGTCAGGCGGCCCCATGCTGAACGGCAAATGGCGCGGGCAAGAACTGGGCTCAGGCACTGGCGTGTGGAGCATGAGCGAGCAAGTGCGCGCAGGCACACTCAAATTGGCCGACTTCTTTGAAGCCGAAAGCTGCATGCACCGCAGCCACGGCCACTGCATGACCATGGGCACCGCCAGCACCATGGCCAGCATGGTCGAGGCCCTGGGCATTGGCCTGCCCGGCAATGCCGCCTATCCCGCGGTGGACGGCCGACGCAATGTGCTGGCCCGCGATGCAGGGCGTCGCATCGTCGAGATGGTGCACACCGACCAGACCATCAGCAAAGTGCTCACACGCGAAGCCTTTGAAAACGCCATCCGCACGCTGGCCGCGATTGGCGGCTCAACCAACGCCGTGATCCACCTGATCGCGATTGCCGGTCGCCTCGGCCTGAAGCTCACCGTGGACGACTTTGAGCGCCTGGGCAGTGAGCTGCCTTGCCTGCTGAATTTACAGCCTTCTGGCGAGCACCTGATGGAAGATTTCTGCTATGCCGGTGGCCTGCCGGTGGTGATGAAAGAAATCGAACACCTGCTGCACAAAGACATCGTGACCGTGAGCGGCAAGACCGTGGCCGAAAACAACGCCAACGCCGTCAACTACGACCCCCGCGTCATCAAAACATTCGAGGCCCCTTTCAAAGAAAAGGCGGGCATCGCCATCTTGCGCGGCAACCTGGCCCCGCGTGGCGCGGTCATCAAACCCAGCGCGGCCACCCCCGCGCTGATGGTCCACACCGGGCGTGCGGTGGTCTTTGAAGACAGCAACGACTTCCACAAACGCATCGACGACGAGAGCCTGGATGTGGACGAGAACTGCATCTTGGTTCTCAAAAACTGCGGCCCCAAGGGCTACCCCGGTATGGCCGAAGTGGGCAACATGCCGCTCCCGCCCAAGGTGCTGCGCAAAGGCATCACCGACATGGTCCGCATCTCAGACGCCCGAATGAGCGGCACGGCCTACGGCACCGTGGTGCTGCACACCACGCCTGAGGCCGCTGCCGGTGGCCCACTGGCCGTGGTCCAAAACGGCGACATGATCGAACTGAACGTGCCCGAGCGCAAACTGCAACTGCTCATCAGCGACGAAGAGTTGGCGCGCCGTTTGTCCCTTTGGGAAAAGCCCGCCCCCGCCATGAACTCAGGTTACTGGAAGCTCTATATTGACCATGTGCTGCAAGCCGACGAAGGCGCGGACATGGACTTTTTAGTCGGCCAACGTGGCTCGGCCGTGCCCAAAGACAACCATTGATTTGCAAGGAAAAACTATGCGTATTTTGATCACCGGCGGTGCCGGATTTTTGGGTGCTCGCCTGGCCCGCGAGATTTTGAAACGCGGCCAACTCAACGGCCAAAGCGTGAGCGAATTGGTCATTGCCGACCTGTTCCCCGCCCCCGCGGATTTGTTGGCCGATCCCCGAGTAAAAGGCCATGCCGGCCCCATGCTGGAACAAGGTGATTTGTTCAAGAGCGGCTTTGATGGCGTTTTCCACCTCGCGTCTGCTGTGTCGGGCGAGTGTGAGCTGGACTTTGATTTGGGCTTGCGCTCCAACGTGGACAGCTCGCGCTTGCTGCTCGACAGCATCCGCGCCTCGGGTAAGACTTCTCGTTTGGTGTTTGCCAGCTCGGTCGCGGTGTTCGGCCCGGACGCCGCCAACCCCATGCCCGCGCTGGTGGCCGACACCACCTTGCCCACACCGCAAACCTCGTATGGCACGCACAAGCTGATGATCGAGTACATGGTGGCCGACTACACCCGCAAGGGCTACATCGACGGCCGCGCCGCCCGCCTGATGACGGTGGCCGTTCGCCCTGGCAAACCCAATGGTGCTGCTTCGTCTTTCTTCAGCGGCATCATCCGCGAGCCATTGGCGGGCACGGCCACCACCTGCCCGGTGGACGCCACCGTGTCACACCCCATCTCTTCGCCGGGCACCACCGTGCATGGGCTGATCACCGTGTTCGAGGCCAGCCGTGAGGCCTTCGGTGGCCGCATGGCACTGAACCTGCCAGGACTGAACGTGAAGGTCAGCGACATGCTGGCCGCACTGGAAAAAGTCGCTGGCCCTGCCGTGCGTGCCCGCGTGACGTTTGAAAAAGACGAACGCATCGCCGCCATCGTAGACAACTGGGCCAAAGGCTGCACCTTCGAGCGTGCGCATGCATTGGGCCTCCGGGCCGATGTAAGCTACGAGGCGATCATTGAGCAGTACATCGAAGACTGCAAAAACCGCCCAGGTTATCCGGCCGAGGCCTTGAACGGTTTGACGTGAGCGACAAAAAAGGCCGCCACGCTGATCCTGCGTGGCGGCCTTTTTTCATCATGGGTGCATGGTTTAAAAATGCGTGCTGATCGCCCCGCTGATGCGTCCATCATCTTCGATGACCGCCATCCAGCGCCATTTGTCAAAGGTGGTGCAGGGGTGAGAAATACCCAGTGCCACCCGATCCCCCACCTGGGGCCAGACGCCTTCAGGGTCAAACACCATGTGCGCGTGCTGGTCGCTCAGCGCCTTGACTTTCCAGGACTCAGGTGTGGCCTGCATTGCATCGGTACCGCGCTGACCGCGTGCTGCCCAGCGCACCGGCATGGGCATGCACTGGTCAAACGACAGGTCGCGCCGACCCGCGCTCAAAATGGCCAGCCCAGGCTCGGGCACCGATTGCACCTTGGCCCAGACCTCCAGCGCAGGCTGCAGCGAGGCGCTCAAGCCCTCACGCGCCTCCACCAGCTTGAGGTAACGGGCGTAGTTCCAGTGGTCGTGCGTGACATAACAGCCAGAGCGCAACACGCCTTGAACCGGGCGGCTTTTGACCTGGGTTTTGAGCATTGGGATCACCAAATCGAATACGGCCGAGCCACCTGCCGACAACAAGACCTCGTCATCGCCCCACAGGTGCTGTGCATCGATTTGTTGGACCAGCGCCTGCACACCGCGCACCAAGCCGCTCACGGCCTCGATGTCGTGGGCACTGTCGCATTTCCCCAGACCTCCCTCGTAACACTCCACGCCACCCAAACGGACAACTGGCGAGGCGGCCATGGCCTGTGCCAGCAGCAGTGCTTGTTCGTGGGTGCGACAGCCCGTACGGTAGCCCGCGATGCCCAGCTCCAAAAGCACATCCCAACAACGCGGCTGACCGCGCCGTGTGCCCCAGTCGGTCAAGGTCTGCAACTGCGCCAGCGAATCAACCAAAAACCAGACACGCGCTTGCGGGTGCTGCCGCAACAAAAAATCAAGCCCGTCCAGATCGGCATCGGACACCAACTGGTTGGCAATGATGGCGCGCTGCGCACCTGCCGCCAGACCCACGCGCAACTGGTGCACATTGGCAAAAGTCAGGCCCCAGGCCCCGGCTTGCAGTTGCATGCGAAACAATTCGGGCGACATCGTGGTCTTGCCGTGCGGAGCCAGTGCCACGCCTTTGCACTGCACAAAGTCCTGCATCCAGGCCAAGTTGTGCGCGAGCGCCGGGCGGCGCAACACGGCCACCGGATAGGCCAGCGCGTCATCCAGCAAATGCCAGCCACGCGCGCCCAGCTGCGACACCGCGCAAGGCTCTGCCGTCAAAGGGAAGCCCTTGCAAGTCCCATTCAGTACAAAATCGTGTTCCATGGCTCTGTGCTCCATTCACCGCGTGGACAATCCAACTTCGATTCTCCCACCGCCCACTGAATCCTTTCTGTTTTTGTTCGCATGACACACCCCTCCAAAACCCTCGACATCGTGGCCCTTGGCGAAGCCATGCTCGAGTTCAACCAAACCATGGGGCAACTGCCCGATGAGCCCCCGCTTTACTTGCAAGGCTTTGGCGGCGACACCAGCAACGCCGCGATTGCCGCTGCGCGGGCAGGCGCACGCGTGGCTTACCTGAGCCGCTTGGGCACAGACCGCTGGGGCGAGCGCCTCATGGACCTCTGGCAGCGCGAAAACGTGGGCACCACCACCGTGCTGCGCGACGCCCAAGCGCCGACCGGCATGTACTTTGTCAGCCACGATGCACAAGGCCATCACTTCAGCTACGCACGTGCCGGATCGGCCGCCAGCCGCATGCAAGTGCAAGATCTGGCGCACTGGCAAAACGCCATCGCCAACAGCCAATGGCTGCACCTGTCCGGCATCTCTTTGGCGATTTCGGTCTCGGCCTGCGACACGGCTTTTGCCGCCATGCAGCACGCCCGCAACGTCGGCACACAAGTGGCACTCGACTCCAACTTGCGCTTGTCGTTGTGGCCCCTGGCCCGTGCACAAGCCTGCATCCGCCATGCGGTGAGCTTGTGCAATTTGTTTTTGCCCAGCCTCGAAGACATGACCTCCCTCACGGGCCTCACGCAAGCGCAAGACATCGTTGACTGGAGCCACAAGCATGGCGCAGCGCAGGTGGTGCTTAAGCTGGGCGCAGACGGCGCGCTGGCCAGCGACGGCACCCAGCGCCGCAGCGTGCCTGGCTACGCCGTGCACGCACAGGACGCCACCGGCGCTGGCGACTGTTTTGCTGGCAACTTGTTGGCACAACTGTCCTCGGGCCACACGCTGTGGGACGCCACGGCCTACGCCAACGCCGCAGCCGCCTTGTCGGTGCAGGGCATCGGGGCAGTCAGCCCCTTGCCTCGGCGCGATGCGGTGTTGGACCTGCTGAATCAAGGCACACACGCATGAACACAAACACCACCACCCAAGCCGCCCCACACCCGTCTGCCCCACAGCGGCCCGTGATCGCCATCGACTGGGGCACCTCTTCGCTGCGCGGTGCGCGGCTGGGGCCCATGGGCCAAGTACTGGAGTCACGCGAATTTCCGCGCGGCATCCTCACCGTGCCACCGGGCCAATTTGAATCGGTCTTCCACGAACTCTTTGGCGACTGGATGCAAGTGCCGGGTGCCCTTTGCCTGATCTCGGGCATGGCGGGCAGCCGCCAGGGCTGGCAAGAAGCGCCCTACTGCCCCTGCCCCGCAGGCTTCGCCGAGTTGAGCCAGCACCTGCTGTGGCTGCAGCCCGATCGCATTGCCCTTGTGCCGGGCTTGAGCTGTTTGGACGCAGACACGCTGCACACGCCCGACGTGATGCGCGGCGAAGAGATTCAAATTTTTGGAGCCCTGCACATGGCGGGCCGCGACAGCGCCACGCTGGTGCTGCCGGGCACCCACAGCAAATGGGTGCAAGTGCAGGGCGGGCGCGTCACGCAGTTCCAGACCTTCATGACCGGCGAAGTGTTTGCCCTGATGAGCCAGCATTCGATTTTGGGCAAGACGATGGACCTGCAGGGTGCTTTTAACGAAGCGGTTTTTTTGCAAGGCGTGGATCAAAGCCAGCAGAGCGACAGTGTGCTGCACCACCTGTTTGCGGTGCGAACCCTGGGCCTGTTTGAACGGCTGAACGCCGCCCAACTGCCCAGCTACCTGTCGGGCTTGCTGATCGGCGAAGAGCTGAGCCATCGGGCCGCGTCAATCCACACCGAGCCCGTGATTTTGATCGGCAGCGAAGCGCTGACGCTGCGCTACACACTGGCCCTGCAGCACCTGCGCATCCCCTGCCAAAGCCGCGGGGCCGAAGCCACTTGGGCGGGTTTGTTTGCGCTGGCGTCGGCAGGCTGACAGGCCAGAGGCTCATCGCGGCGAAGACGCCGCTCCTACAAGGAAATTCACCATGACAGTGCCCCCGAACCCCGCCCACACCCTGGCACAAGCCATGGCCCAACTGCCCTTGATCGCGATCCTGCGCGGCCTCACACCCGCGGAAGCACCGGCCATCGGCGAGGCGCTGGTCAGCAGCGGCTTTGCCATCATCGAGGTGCCGCTCAACTCGCCCGAGCCCTTGCACAGCATCACCGCCCTGACTCAGCAATTTCCGCAAACTCTGATCGGCGCAGGCACCGTGCTGAACGCGCAGCAGGTCAAAGACGTGCACGCCGCTGGCGGCCGCTTGGTCGTGGCCCCCAACTTCAACCCCGCCGTGGTGGCACAAGCCTTGGCCCTGAACATGGTGGTGCTGCCCGGCGTGGCCACGCCTACCGAAGCCTTTGCCGCGCTCGATGCGGGTGCGCACGGCCTGAAACTTTTTCCGGCCGAAATGATCTCGCCTGCCACCGTCAAAGCGCTGCGGGCTGTGTTGCCCAAATCGGCGGCCTTGATGCCCGTGGGTGGCATCACCCCCGACAACATGTCGGCCTACCGCACAGCAGGCGCTTCAGGCTTTGGTTTGGGGTCGGCCTTGTATGCGCCGGGGCGGTCTGCAGCGCAGGTGCAAGAAATGGCTCAAGCTTTTGTGCGGGCTTGGCAATCCTCTCCATGACTTTGAGAGGCCGCGGGATTCGTGGATTAAAACGGCCTAAGAAAGCCTGATGTTGGCGGTGTCATACACCCCATTTTTATCGCGTTTGCCCACGGCGATGACCGTGACAAAAACAGTGTCGACATCTACCCTGTAGACCAACCTGTAACCCGCCTGCCGCAACTTGATCTTGTAACAGTCGGGCATGTTGGACAAAGCCACCGATGGTATCCGAGGCTCTAGCAAGCGTTCGAGCAGTTTTTTCTTGACAGGCGCTTTGATGCTGCCGTCCAACTTTTGCCACTCGGCCCAGGCCAGCTCGTGAAAACGCAGCTTAAAGGTCATCGGGGCTGATCTCGATGAACGGGCCATCGGCTCGTTGTCGAACCAACTGGGCGTCTTGCAAATCTTCGAGTTGGTTGAGCAGCCGCTCAAAATACGCCGCAGGCACCAAGTAGGCCTCTGGCCGGTTGTGGTTGAGCACCGCCACCGGTTCGTCGTCGGCTTGCGCCAAGATGCTGGCGTAATGGCGTTTGAGTTCGGTGACGCTGATGCTGCTCTTGCTGAGAATCGTGTCCATAGGAGGCCTCCTGGTCATAAAAGACATTCTAAATAACATTTTATATGACGTTAAATTAAATGCTTTTCGGATTCAGGCCAGTTCCCCCAGCCGCACGTCTCTGAAATCCGTCAATGCTTGGTATGTCTCTTCCTTGGTATTCATCACAAACGGGGCGTACTGCACGATGGGCTGCTTGAGCTTCTTGCCCGCCACCAGAATCAGCTTGGTATCGGTCCTGGCCTCTATCACCACGCACCAGGTGGGTCTCTGAACCCTTGGCCCGACATTGACCGCATCAAAAACTCCACAACAAATGTGGTCCAATTCAAACCGATGAGATAACTCACAGCAAGAAATAAGGCACGAGTGGTTTCGAGCCAACGAAAAACAGCCCCAAAAGCCATGTTCTATTTCGGTTTGCGCTCTGTCAACAGTCCAACGTCCTTCACCATATGCCACCAGTAACACCCAAAAGAATGCCAACAACCGGCACCCAACAGAAAAGCTCACCGGTCACGCCAGTCGAAGACAATGCAAGGCAAAAGACACTGTCAAAACGTGGGGCAGCCTCTAAAGCAGTCATCAAGCCACGCCCACGTGCTTCAAAAGCGACACCGACAAACAATGTGGCCACGGGCGAACCGCAATTCGTCGGACCTGACATTGGTCGGCGCATACGCAACCTGCGTCATATCAAGGGATTGACCCTCAAAGACCTGGCAGATCGAACGCTCTGTTCTGAGAGC
>CAJBLW010000320.1 GCA_903953985.1 uncultured Burkholderiales bacterium | reverse complement strand
GTCTGCACGCCCACATGCCAGAGCATGGCTTGTGTGGCCAGGCCCACTTGGCTGAACAGGCGCTCGGAGCCACAACCAGGGAAGTAAAACACCGCCTCAGTCTCCGACGTGGTGGTCTGGGGGTTGCGAATGATCGGCACGTAATCGTTGTCTTCAATGTCCAGCAAGGCGCGCGCTGTCTTTTTGGGCAAGTTGCCGGGCATCTTCTTGTTGATGAAGTGGATCACCTGCTCTTTGATGGGGGCCGCTCCCACCGAGGCGGGCGGTGCACTGGTTTGCTTGCGGGCCACGCCTTTGAGCAAGCCGGCCACAAAGCGCTGCGCCCGCATCCCCACATCGACCATGGCCAAGCGCGCGAGCTTTATGGTTTCGGGGTTGGTGGCGTTCAGCATGAACATGGCCGCCGCATTACCGGGACGGAAGGTCTTTTGCCCCATCTTGCGCAGCAGGTTGCGCATGTTCATCGACACCTCGCCAAAGTCGATGTTGACAGGGCAAGGCGACAGACACTTGTGGCACACAGTGCAGTGGTCGGCCACGTCTTCGAACTCTTGCCAGTGCTTGATGGAGATGCCCCGGCGAGTTTGCTCTTCGTAAAGGAAAGCCTCGACCAACAAAGAGGTGGCCAGAATTTTGTTGCGCGGGCTGTAGAGCAAATTGGCACGCGGCACATGCGTGGCGCACACCGGCTTGCACTTGCCGCAACGCAGGCAGTCTTTCACACTGGACGCAATGGCGCCAATGTCGGACTGCTGCATGATCAACGACTCGTGGCCCATCAAGCCAAAGCTGGGGGTGTAGGCATGCGTCAGGTCGGCAGCATGCACATCGTCGCCCAGGCCAGTCAGGGCCGCACCGCGCAGCAGCTTGCCTTTGTTAAAACGTCCTTCGGGATCCACTTTGGCTTTGTAAGCGGTGAAGTTGGCCAGCTCGGCGTCGGTCAAAAACTCCAGCTTGGTGATGCCGATGCCGTGCTCGCCCGAAATGACGCCGTCGAGGCTACGGGCCAGCACCATGATGCGGGCCACCGCTTCGTGCGCGGTTTGCAGCATCTCGTAGTTGTCGGAGTTGACGGGGATGTTGGTGTGCACATTGCCGTCCCCCGCATGCATGTGCAGCGCTACCCACACGCGGCCCTTGAGCACGCGCTGATGGATGGCCGTGACCTCGTTCAGGATGGGCATGAAAGCCGAACCCGAAAAGATGTTCTGGAAAGCCGGGCGGATTTGCGTTTTCCAGCTGGCGCGCAAAGTGTGCTCTTGCAACTGGGGGAACAGGTCATCGACTTGCGTCAACCAAGCTTGCCATTGGGCTTGCACCTCGCGCACCACCGTCAAGGCTTGCGCCACGCGGTCTTCCAGCAACTCGGCCGACGGGATGTCGTTGGCATCGTCTTGTTTGCCCAAAGGCAGGTTGCCCCGCTCCAAAAAGGCTTCGATTTCGCGGCACAGCTTGAGCTTGTTGCGCAGGCTCAGCTCAATGTTGATGCGCTCGATGCCATCGGTGTACTCGGCCATGCGCGGCAACGGAATCACCACGTCTTCGTTAACCTTGAAGGCGTTGGTGTGGCGCGAAATGGCGGCGGTTTTTTTGCGGTCCAACCAGAACTTTTTGCGTGCCTCGGGGCTGATCGCGATGAAGCCTTCGCCACTGCGCGAGTTGGCAATGCGCACGATCTCGCTGGTCGCCTTGGCCACGTCGTCGGCGTTGTCACCGGCGATGTCACCGATCAACACCATCTTGGGAAAGCCACCACGCTTGGATTTGGTGGAATAGCCCACGGCGCGCAAATAGCGGTCGTCCAAATGCTCCAGGCCCGCCATCACGGTGCCGGTACGCTTTTGCTCAGCAAACATGAAGTCCTTGATCTCGACGATGCTGGGCACTGCCTCGCGGGCGTGGCCAAAGAACTCCATGCACACCGTGCGGGTGTGTGTGGGCATGCGGTGCATCACCCAACGGGCGCTGGTGATCAGGCCGTCGCAGCCTTCTTTTTGCACACCCGGCAAGCCCGAGAGGAATTTGTCGGTCACGTCCTTGCCCAAGCCTTCCTTGCGGAATGTCTTGCCTGGAATGACCAGGGTCTCAGTGCGGATCGGGGTTTTGCCGTCGGCCTTGAAATAGCGCAGCTCAAATGTCGCGACTTCTGCGTCATGGATCTTGCCCATGTTGTGGTCCATGCGCACCACGTCCAGCCATTCGGCGTCGGGGGTGACCATGCGCCAGCTGGCCAGATTGTCGAGAGCTGTGCCCCAGAGCACGGCTTTTTTGCCGCCAGCATTCATGGCGATGTTGCCGCCAATGCATGAGGCCTCGGCCGAGGTCGGGTCGACCGCGAACACAAAACCACCGCGCTCGGCCGCATCGGCCACGCGTTGGGTGACCACTCCGGCTTCGGTCCAAATGGTGGGAATCGGATGAGCCACGCCGGGCAGGTCGAACATCTCGACCTCGGTCATGGCTTCGAGTTTTTCGGTGTTCATCACCGCGCTCTTCCAGGTCAAGGGAATCGCGCCGCCGGTGTAGCCCGTGCCGCCACCCCGAGGCACGATGGTCAGGCCCAGGTCAATACAGCCTTTGACCAGCCCCGCCATTTCTTCTTCGGTGTCTGGCGTCAACACCACAAAAGGGTATTCCACGCGCCAGTCG
>CAJBLW010000319.1 GCA_903953985.1 uncultured Burkholderiales bacterium | reverse complement strand
GTGGCCGCCCGCCTGCCCCAGTTGATGGTGGACCCGATTCTGATCGAGCAGGTGCTGATCAACCTGATGAAGAACGCGGCCGAATCCATCGACAACGCCCAGCGCCCCGCAGGGCAGCGCCAGGTCGAATTGCGCATCGTGCCCAAACAAATCGACCAGTTGTCGGTGGTCGAGTTCTCGGTGACTGATACCGGGCAGGGTTTGCCCCTGGAGGACACCGAGCGGGTGTACGAGGCCTTTTTCTCGACCAAAGTGGAAGGCATGGGCATTGGCCTGAATTTGTGCCGCAGCATCGTCGAATCCCACCAGGGCAGGATCACTTCCGAGAACCTCTACAATTCTGCCGAAGTGACAGGATGTCGATTTTCATTCTGGATACCGGTCGAAACCAACTGATCACTCAACAAACCACTGGGGTAAACGAATGAGTTTGATACCGAAAAAAGGCACGGTTTACGTTGTCGATGACGATGAAGCGGTGCGTGATTCCTTGCAGTGGTTGCTCGAAGGCAAGGATTACCGGGTGCGTTGTTTTGACAGTGCCGAGTCCTTCATCAGCCGCTACGACCCGCGCGAAGTGGCCTGCCTGATCGCCGACATCCGCATGGGCGGCATGACCGGTCTGGAATTGCAAGACCGCCTGATCGAGCGCAAATCCCCCCTGCCCATCGTGTTCATCACTGGCCATGGCGACGTACCCATGGCGGTCACGACCATGAAAAAAGGCGCAATGGACTTCATCCAAAAACCTTTCAAGGAAGAAGAATTGCTGGGTTTGGTCGAGCGCATGCTGGACGAAGCCCGTGAGGCGTTTGCGGGCTACCAACAAGCGGCCAGCCGCGATGCCCTGCTGTCCAAGCTGACGGGCCGCGAAGCCCAGGTGCTCGAACGCATCGTTGCCGGTCGCCTGAACAAACAGATCGCCGACGATCTGGGCATCAGCATCAAAACGGTAGAGGCGCACCGCGCCAACATTATGGAAAAGCTCAACGCCAACACCGTGGCCGATTTACTCAAGATCGCGCTGGGGCAAAACGCACCCAAGGCTTGATCCAACCACCCCCGACTGAAACGCCCGCACCAGCCGGGCGTTTTGCATTTTTCCTCTGAACCTTTGACAGCTCACACATGACCGCCCAATTGATCGACGGCAACCTGCTCTCCAAACAACTGCGCACCGAAGTCGCTGCCCGCGCCCAAGCCCTCAAAGCCAAGGGCGTGACGCCAGGTCTGGCCGTGGTGCTGGTGGGCGACAGCCCAGCCAGCCAGGTTTATGTGCGCAACAAGGTCAAGGCTTGCGAAGACAGCGGCCTGCACTCGGTGCTGGAGAAATACGACGCCACCATGACAGAAGCCGACCTGCTGGACCGCGTGGAAGCACTCAACCAAGACCCTGGCATCCACGGCATCCTGGTGCAGCTGCCCCTGCCTGCGCACATCGACTCACAAAAGGTGATCGAAGCGATCAGCCCCGCCAAAGATGTGGACGGCTTTCACATCGCCAGCGCGGGGGCCTTGATGACCGGCATGCCCGGTTTTTGGCCCTGCACGCCCTACGGCTGCATGAAGATGCTCGACAGCATTGGCTACGACCTTCGCGGCAAACACGCTGTGGTCATTGGCCGCAGCAACATTGTGGGCAAACCCATGGC
>CAJBLW010000318.1 GCA_903953985.1 uncultured Burkholderiales bacterium | reverse complement strand
CGGCTTCCTGTCTGACATCCGCCGCATGAACGTGGGCATGACCCGCGCACGGCGCAAGTTGCTGCTGGTGGGCGATTCGTCCACGCTTTGCTGGCATCCGTTTTTTGGGGAGTTGTTGGGGTATGTGAAGGGGGTGGGGGGCTATCGTACGGCGCTTGAAATGGGCAAACAGACCTGAATCTATGATGGCCATCGCGGAGATGAGGGTGCCAAGTCTTTTTTGACCGGATTGGGTTGGTCACCCGATGCGGTAATGGGCGCTCGAGACGATATGACCCAACCAAGGCTGATCAGTGGACAAGGCCTTCGAGCACATTCACCGTGTTCACCCCCAAATCTGCCGCAGCGTAGCCACCTTCGAGCGTGAGCACCGTCGGCAAACGCAACTCCGAGATTGCTCGACCGATCTGCAGGTAATCCGCGCTGCGCAACTTGAAGCCCGAGATCGGGTCGCCTTCAAACGTGTCCAGCCCCAGCGGCACCACCAGCGCCTGCGGCGCAAAGTCGCTCACTGCATGCATGGCGGTTTGCAGCGTGGCCCACCAGACCTCAAACCCGGTGCCGCGTGGCAGCGGCAGGTTCAGGTTGAAGCCCTCACCAGCCCCCGCGCCGCGCTCGTCGGCATGGCCCAAAAAGAACGGGTACTCGGTGCGCGGATCGCCGTGGATGGACGCGGTGAACACATCGTTGCGCTCGTAAAAGATGGTTTGTGTGCCGTTGCCGTGGTGGTAGTCCACATCCAGCACGGCCACGCGCTGCAGCCCACCGTCGCGCAAGGCCTGCGCGGCCACGGCGGCGTTGTTGATGAAGCAATAACCGCCCATGTAGTTGGGGCCTGCATGGTGGCCCGGTGGGCGGGTCAGCGCCAAGGCAAAGCGTTCGCCACCCAGCACCGCTTGCGCGGCGGCCAGTGCACAGGCCGCGCCCTCGCGTGCGGCGGCCCAGCTGCCCGCCATCAAGGGCGTGCCCGAGTCAAATGCGTACTGCCCCAGCCGCGCCGCAAAGTTGAGCGGCGGCGCATCGGTGCGAAAGCCGTGCTTTGCGGCCAGCGGCCAAACCGAGGGCAGGGCGTCGCGCTCGGCAGTGGTCGGGTCCAGCGCGACCCAGTCGCGCCAAGCGTGGGCCAAAAAGTCTAGGTAGTCGGCGCTGTGCACCCGCTGCAAAGCCGCGTCCAACGGCAAGTCGGTTGCGGGCTGCACCAGCGTGCCCACAGGCCGCCGCGCCAGTTCGTCCAGCACATGCTGCAAGCGCTGCGGTACTTCGTGGCAATCGACCAAGCGGCCCCGGAACATTTCCTGGCGGCCTGCGTGCTGGGCGTGTTGGGTGTTTTGGAAGATTTTCATGGGCTTGTGTCTTGTTTGGGGCCCAGTGTGCCAGTACCCAAGGAAGGCAAACCGCTGTTTGCCTTGACATGGGTGGAAATTATGAGCAGACTAGATAGCTGACTAGTTTAAGGGGGCTGAGATGCACACATGGCCAGTACAAGACGCGAAAGCGCGG
>CAJBLW010000317.1 GCA_903953985.1 uncultured Burkholderiales bacterium | reverse complement strand
TCTCTTCCGGGCTTTTTGATTTTTGCGATCGGGCCAATTAAGTCAAAAATTGATCAATTTCAGGGTCTCTCAAGGGAAGCAACTCCACACCCTCTTGAAATTGGAAATGGCCAGCTTGCAATTTTGAAATAAACAAGCGAAGAAACGCACGGGTACAGGGCATCAGATCACGCGCAGTGGAGCGCGAGATTTGAATGGCGCGATGAAAATCGCCAAAATCCAATGCCCTGTGTGTGGTTTGGGTATGGGTCGAAGACTGACAACTCAAGCTGGGTAAAAACGTCATCCCCAAACCTGCTGCGATCATGCCCACCAAGGTGGATTGCTGATCGACTTCGATCAACGGCACAGGACTTTGAATCTTGTCGAGCAGCGGGTTGACCATGTCTCTGATAGCCCCACGACGCATCACGATGAACTGTTGACGCTGCAAATCTTTTAAACGAATGTGTGGTTTTTGTGCCAACGGGGCTGAGCTGGAGCCGACCCACCGCAAACGGTCTTTCAGGATGGGCAAGTTCTTGAAGCTGTCGCCTTTTTGAGCATTCGAGAAAATAGCGAAATCACCTTCACCCGATTGCATCAACAAGCGCAGTTGGGGGTCGGCATGGTCATGCACTTGAATCTCGACCTCTGGATGCAAGTCGCCATACGATTTCACCACCATCGGAAGCAGCAGATGCGCGACAGAGGGGATGCTGAGCACGCTGATACTGCCATGTTGGCCATTCGCCCACTGGCGTGTGTTGTGCTGCAAGCGCTTGTTCATGTCCAGCACCCGCTGCGCATCCCTGAAAAACACGACGCCCGCAGGTGTCAGTTGAAGGGACCGGGTGGTGTTTGGGCGCCATTTTTCCCTAAATTTGTTTTGTTATTGACCGAAGATGCCTTGATGGGTTTTGCGCTCACCATGCTCATTTGTTCACTGGCCAGTACCTTGGCAATCCGAGCAGCATTAGGGGTTGATCCAGCCCAAGCAATTGGATAAGAACTCAGAGATGGCAAACGCAATGGGTGGAATCAAAATTGAAGATCTTCGGAAAGTTTACGGACAAGGTGATACGGCTGTAGAAGCTTTGAAAAATGTCAACATGTACGTAGCGCCAGGCGAAGTTGTAGGGCTTGTAGGCCCCTCAGGCTCGGGTAAAAGTACATTGCTGAAATGTTTGGGTGCCATCATTGAGCCGAGCTCTGGGAAAATGACACTGGGTGATGAGCTCATCTACGACAATGGCTGGAAGATTCCAGATCTGCGCGCTTTGAGAAGAGATCGAATCGGATTTGTTTTTCAAGCCCCTTATCTCATCCCTTTTTTGGATGTCACCGACAACGTCGCCTTGTTGCCTATGTTGGCAGGCGCTTCAAACGAACAGTCACGAGTGCGCGCTCTTGAGTTGTTAACTTCCCTGGATGTTGTGCATCGCGCAAAAGCAGAGCCTTCGCAGTTGTCGGGTGGTGAGCAGCAGCGCGTTTCTATTGCAAGAGCATTGGCCAATCGCCCACCCGTTATTTTGGCCGACGAACCCACGGCGCCTTTGGACAGCGAAAGGGCGTTAGGCGTGATGCGAATTTTGAATGCCATGGCCAAACAATCCAATACAGCCATTATTGTGGTGACACATGACGAAAAAATAATTCCAACATTTCAACGCCTTTATCACATTCGCGATGGTGTGACGCATGAGGAAGTTGGCGAAGGTCGGACTTTGGATTAAATTTTTTCGATGTAATTAAAGGGCACTTTAAATCTGGTGTTGCAAGCCTAAGACCGCGCGCCTGACGGCAAAACACTTGCCGCTGAAATAGCGGGCGTGTCTGTTTCTGAGCATGGTTTCATCAACGTCAAGATCCAAATTCAGACCCACGTACCGCACAGCTTTGCCATTGACGACATCGAGGGCCCATGGGTGTCCAACACCGATCTTGAAGTCGCTTGGGTGGGCTTGACTTAGATCGAAGTCAAAGTGCAAGGGATCAAGGTGAAAAATGGCTTGTTACCTGGGTCGGACTCAGACCGCAGTGATGATTGACAACGAATTTTTCACAAGGCCAGAAAGCCGCCATCAACATTCATCACCGCGCCAGTCACGTAGCTGGCCAAGGGTGAGGCCAGAAACGCGACGGGGCCCACCAACTCGTCGGGCCTGCCAAAACGCTTCATCGGGATCCGCTGCATCAGGTAGTCGCGCCGGGCCGGGTTGGTGCGCGACGCTTCGGTCATCGGCGTTTCCATCACACCTGGGGCCACTGCATTGACGCGAATACCTTCGGCTGCAAGCTCCAGCGCCATCACCTTGGTCAGCATTTCGCCAGCGGCTTTGCTGGTGGAGTAGGAAATGCCGCCCGCCGAGGCGCGTGATGCAGAGATGGAGCCGATGTTGACCACATTGCCTTGTGACGCCGCCAGCAGTGCCCTGAATGCCAGCATCGTGTTGCGCACGCCATCGACGTTGACCGCCATCGCATCGCGCCAGGCCTTGTCGCGCTCCGGGGCATCGAATGCATGGCGAGGGCGTATACCGGCGTTGTTGACGAGCACGAACTTGTGCCCGGGCTGAAGTCTGAATGAATCGGCGAATGCGATGCAGGCACTCGCATCCGACACGTCCAGTGCGCCGGCCTCAGCGCTGCCACCGGCAGCATGGATTCGTCGCGCCGTGTTTTGGGCCGCATCACTCCGAATGTCGGTTGCCACCACATGAGCGCCCAACTGGGACAAGCCTTGTGCCAGCGCTTCGCCGTTGCCCTGGCCGGCACCTGTGACCAAAACCGTGTGACCGTTGAGCAGTCCAGCAAGGGCCATGGTGGGTTGAATTGGCGCGTTCAATCGACCTTTGCTCCACTGGCCTTTACAACGCCTTCATAACGGTTGAACTCGCGCTTGATGAGCTCAGCGAACTGCTCGGGCGACGTTGGTACAGGTTCAGCCATCATGCCGGCGAATTTGGTTTTGATGTCGGGCGACTCCAGCGCGGCGACAAAGGCTTTGTTAAGACGAGCGACAACGTCCTTGGGCGTCGCCGCTGGCGCGATGAGGCCCCACCAGGTATCGATTTCAAAGCCGGGCCAGATCTCCGCCATCGCGGGCACATCGGGCAGCAGCGCACTGCGCTTGAGCGTGGTCACAGCCAGAGGCAGCACTTTGCCAGCCCGGATGTTGGCACCCGATGTGGCCAGATTGTCCAGTGTGAAATCCACCGTGCCCGACAACATGGCGAGTTGGGAAGGCCCGCCTCCGTTGTAAGGAATGTGCACAGCAAACAAGCCGGCCTTGGTCTTGAACATCTCCCCGGCCAAATGGCCTCCGCTGCCATTGCCACCGCTGGCGTACGACAGCTTCGCTGGATTGACCTTGGCGTAGGCAATGAACTCTTTCAGATTGGTGATGTTCAATTTTTTGGCCGTGTCCGCGTTCATCACCAGTACGTTGGGGATGCGAACCATCTGGGTGATGGGTGCGAAGTCCTTGATCGCGTCGTAAGGCATCTTCTTGAAGAGCCAGGGGTTGATGGCATGCATCGCCACTGCGGCCATGCCGATGGTGAGTCCGTCAGGTGCGGCTTTTGCGACGACGTCAACACCAATGTTGCCACCGCCACCAGGACGGTTTTCGATCAGAACGGGCTGGCCCAGCGAGATGGCTGCTTTCTCTGCGATGAGACGGCAGGTCACATCGGTTGCTCCACCTGCAACGAAGGGCACGATCAGACGGATCGGCTTGCCCTGTGCTTGTACGAACGAGGGCATCGTAAGCGCAGCGCCTGCGGCACCAATGAATAGACGGCGGTCCATAAAGAGTCTCCTGAATTCGGTTAGATGGTCATTCTCATTATGCAGTTGGGTGTCGACGCCTTGGACAAGATGCAAGGACTCGTTATCTCCTGCAAGTCAAACGGTGATGGCGTGAATTATGTGCAGCTTATCAATGCGCACCGAGGTAGCACCCATCAACACGCTCACCATCCGCTTCATCACCTTCTTCGCTGCAAAGTGCAGCAATCAAGGCTTGGTCAACCACCTGACCGGGCAGCAGTAGCTCTTCATTCGTCCAGCGTTTGACCAAGTGGCCATTGGCCACGCCGCCTGTGTGCGGGGTTTGGTAGGCGCGGCGGTGTTGCAGGGTTGCCCCACTGTTGGCGTTGGCAATAAAGCGGCTTTCCCCCAAGGCCCAGGGCTCAAAGTAGGCATTGGCAGCGGCATCCACTTGGCGGAAGTAGCTGCGTGCGCCTTCGGCGTTGAATTTTTTGCGCACGGTGCGAGTGATGAGGCCTTGCAAGTGGTCGAGCGCGGCATCGTCCATTTGGCTGAGGGTTGCGAGGCTCATTTCTTGCCCCGCCAGCGCTGGCGTGGCGGCCAAATCGGCCGGAAGCACTTGCACCATGGCCTTGACCACATCGCGGTGAGGTGCCACGGCGGTGGCCACGCCACGGGTTTGTGGCTGAATGGGGCATCGAATTTCAACAAGGCGCGGCTTCACAGGGCCTGAGCAGCCGTCGTGGTGGTAGTACTCGCCCTGGCTCAGCCGCCCCTTACTGGAGCGCCCGCGCACGTCGCGGTAGGTGGGGTGCTCTGTGTGCACATTCAGGCACACCACCAGGCCCGTGGCATCGACCAGTTGGTAAAAGGCTTCGCGCCATTCGGGCACAAGCAAGGTGTCGTGCAGGTAGTCGCTGGGCTCGCCGGCCTCATCATCCATTTCACCCTCTATCACCAATACAAAGGGCCGGGGCCTGCGCACTCGCCACAAGGCGTTGGCAAAGCTCAGCACAGAGCGGGTGGGGGCAGGGTGGTCGTGGGCGTTCAACGTGGGGTCCATGCGGCCATTTTATGGGGCGTGTGGTGGGGGTGTTCTTGCTGTGGTTGTCGCTGAACGTTTCAATCGGCATAACCCGGGTTCACCCGGTCGACTACGCGCATCATGGCTTCAAAAAACAGGCGCTCGCGTTCGCTGCGGGGGTGACGGTCTTGCGGGCTGGGGGTTTTGATGCGCTGGATCACGGATTCGGTCAATACATTCAGGGGCTGGCCTGTGCCCATGGCCAGCACTTGGGTGCGGCAGGCTTTTTCGAGTTTGTACAAGCGGCGGTAGGCTTGTGCCACGGTGTCGCCCACCGTCATCACGCCATGGTTTTTCATGAAGAGCACGGTTTTGCCATCGCTCATGAGCTGCGACAAGCGCTCCCCCTCTGACAGGTCTGCCGCCAGCCCTGTGTAGTGATCGTCGTAGGCGATGGTGCCGTCAAAGAAGGCAGCCGTTTGTGTGGCGGGCAGCAATCGGTTGGCTTGGAGCATGTTCAATGCCAGCGCCCAGGGCTGGTGGGTGTGCAGCACCACTTTGGCACCCGTGAGGCGGTGCACCGGGGCGTGGATCGATTGGGCGGACAGCTCTACCAGGCCTGTGCCTTCCAGGGTTTCGCCCGCTTCATTGAAGACCATCATGGTGCTGGCGCGGGCCTCGGACCAATGGACGCCAAAGGGTGAAATCAGGTATTGGTCTTCTCGCCCGGGTACAGCAACTGTGAAGTGGTTGTCGATGCCTTCGTCAAAGTCGTGCAGCACCGCCAATCGCAAAGCGGCGGCCAAGTGCACCTTGGCTTGCCACACCGGGTCGTCTTGGGCAGGCGTTGGAACTGGAGCTGTGGCTGTGGCGGCTGTCATGGGCAGGCCTTTCGATGGTTGAAATGCCTTGAACTCTAGGCACCTGCCGTCTGTGGGCCTGTCACTTGGGCGGCAAGCACAGGGCAATGGGGTCGAAACGGCGCTCTGAACAGGGCAAGCCCGTCCAAGCCAGAAGCACCGCGTTGTCGCGCAGCCGCTGGGCTAAAGGGTGGCGCAGGGTGCAGCGGCATCGGTGGACTGCCCGTTTGCTACCCTCTCGCTACAATCTGCAACTTCACCGGGGGTGCCTGGCCGCATGCGCAGCCCGGGCTGAGACATACCCCTCTCACCTGATCTGGGTTGTGCCAGCGTAGGGAGCGTGATGCGAATGCCACCTCATCGTCCTTGTGCGTTGACCGAATTTGCTTTCATGCCCTGAGCGGCTTGTTGAGCGAAAGGCGGTTGGCGATGCAAAAGCGGTTTTTGACGACCGGTACCGGGCTGGCCTGGGTGCTAAGCGCCGCCATGTTCTGGGCAGCGGCGGGGCAGGCTCAGGCACAAAACCCGCCCCCAAACCAGTCCTCAAGCCCAACGCCAACGCTGCTCCGCGTCATGACGCACAGCTCGTTTGATCTGCCCAAACCCTTGCTGGCGCAGTTTGAAAAAGATGCGGGCGTGAAGCTGCAGCTGATCAAAGGGGGCGATGCTGGCGAGATGCTCAACAAGTTGATCTTGAGCCGCGCCGCGCCCGTGGCCGATGTGGTGTTTGGCATCGACAACACTTTGCTGCCCCGCGCCTTGGCCAGTGGCATCCTCGACACCTACCCCGGCGCTGCTGCTCTAAGCAAAGCTCTGGCGGGCATGGCCGAGGGACCTGCTCCGCAACAAGACCCACCAGCCCCCAGCGCGCACAGCGGCGTGGTCGGTGGCGTGGTGCCGGTGACCCAGGGCTTTGTGACCCTGAACATTGACAAAGCCTGGTTCCAGAAAAAAGGTCTGGCCCTTCCCCAAAACCTGCAGGCGCTGGCCCTGCCGGCTTACCGCGATTTGTTGGTGGTGCCCCACCCGGCCACCTCCAGTCCTGGCCAAGCGTTTTTGCTGGCCTCGGTGGCGGGCTTGGGCGAAGCCGCAGCATGGGACTGGTGGACCCAGATGCGCGCCAACGGCGTCAAGGTGGTCAAGGGCTGGAGCGAGGCGTATTACACCGAGTTCAGCCACAACGGCGGTACCCGGCCCATGGTGGTCAGTTATGCCACCAGCCCTGCCGCAGAGGTCTTCTACAGCAAGGACAAACTGGGGGCATCGCCAACGGCCAATCTGTTTTTGCCGGGCGGGGTGTTCCGTCAGGTGGAAGGGGTGGCCTTGCTCAAGGGGGCAACCCCTGCCGCACGCTCGGCAGGCGTGAAGTTCATCGAGTTTTTGCGTTCTGTACCGGTTCAGCAGGCGCTGCAAACCAGCATGTGGATGTACCCGGTGCAGCCCGATGTGCCACTCGATGGGGTGCTGCGACACGCCCCGGCACCTATGAATTTTGAGCGATTGCCGCTGCAAACCCTGAGCACGCAGGCCGCACGCTGGCAGCTGCGCTGGACGCAGGTGGTACTCAAGTGACGAGACCAAGGTCTTGACTATGAATTCCACAAAGCGCTCAGCTCTGCGCCCAAGACATAACGCCCTGTGGCTGGCGGCCTTGCCGGTGCTGTTTGCCTTGGTGTTCTTGGCGATGCCGGTCGCACGCTTGCTTTCAGAAGGCTTGTGGGGTGAACCGGTGCCAGGCTTGGCGCTGGCCGACTCCGGCCCTTGGTGGCGCGATGCGCACCTGCAGTGGCGCGTGGGCTGGACGCTGGTGCAGGCTTTGGCCACCTGCGTGGCGTGTCTGGTGTTGGGTTTGCCCATGGCGTGGGTGCTGGCACGTCTGGATTTTGCCGGGCGGCTTTGGTGGCAGCGCGCGTTGCTGCTGCCTTTTGTGGTGCCCACCCTGGTGGCGGCGCTGGGCGTGTTGTCGCTTTGGGGCCCACGCGGTTGGTTGGGTGAGCCTTTGGCGCAAGCGGGTGTGTCTCTGCAAGGTGGCCCCTGGCTGCTGTTGCTGGGCAATTTGTTTTTTAACCTGGGTTTGGTGGTGCGCGCAGGCAGCGATGGCTTGGCGCAAGTCAGCGCGCAGCAGGTGGCGCTGGCGCGTACCTTGGGGGCCACGCCATGGCGGGCGTTTTGGCGGGTCGAGTGGCCGGTGATGGCCCCCTGGCTGGTGTCGGCCCTGTGCCTGGTGTTTTTGTATTGCTTCACCGGCTTTGGCCTGGCTCTGGTGTTGGGCGGGCAGCGCTGGGCCACGGTGGAGGTGGAGATTTACACCCTGATCGCGCACGAACTGGCGCTAGGGCCCGCAGCGGCCTTGGCCGTGGCCATGTTGGCGCTGACCGGGGGCGTGGCTTGGGCTTATGCCTGGGTGGAGCGGCGCTTGGCG
>CAJBLW010000316.1 GCA_903953985.1 uncultured Burkholderiales bacterium | reverse complement strand
GCTTTGTTGAGTGCTTTCCCCTCCATCGCCATCGAGCCGATGAAATGGATGCTGAGATGATTTCTTAACCCTGTGTTTTTCTAAAGGAGACATTCATGTTGAAACGCAGAAATCTGGTGGCCCTGATCGCGGGCACTTTCCTGGTGGCATCGAGCGCCATGGCGCAGTTTGCCGACCGCAACATCAAGTTCACCAACGGTGTGAACGAAGACCACCCGGTAGGTGTGGGCGTCAAGAAAATGCAAGAAATCTTGGCCGCCAAGACCGGCGGCAAGATGAAGATCACCGCCTTCTGGGGCGGTGCTGCGGGCGGCGACTTGCCAGCCACCCAAGCCTTGCGTGCAGGCACCCAAGAGATGGTCTGCACCTCCAGCTCGCCGCTGGTGGGCATCATCAAAGAGCTGGGTGTGTTTGACCTGCCCTTCCTGTTTGCCAACGAGAAAGAAGCCGATGCGGTGCTGGATGGCGCAGCAGGCAAGTACTTCAATGCCAAGCTCGAAGCCGCTGGCCTGGTGAACCTGGCCTATTGGGAAAACGGTTTCCGCAACCTGACCAACAGCAAGCGCCCAGTGACCAAATTGGAAGACTTTGATGGTGTGAAAGTTCGCGTGATGCAGAACAACATTTTCTTGGACACCTTCAAGACCTTGGGCACCAACGCTGTGCCCATGGCCTTTGGTGAGGTGTTCACCGCCTTGGAAACCAAGACCATCGACGGCCAGGAAAACCCCTTTGTGACCATTGAGACCTCCAAGTTCAATGAAGTGCAGAAGTTTCTGAGCGTGACGCGCCACGCTTACACGCCTTTCCTGGTGCTCTACAGCAAGAAACTGTGGGACCAACTCAACCCGCAAGAGCAAGCTGTGCTGCGTGAAGCGGCCATGGAAGGCCAGAAAGTGCAACGCGCCGCCAACCGCGCTTTGAACGAGAAATCCCTGGCCAGCCTGAAGACCAAAGGTATGCAGGTCAACGAAGTCAGCGCAGCCGAGCAAAACCGCATCCGAGCCAAAGTCGCTTCGGTGTATGACAAGCACAAAGACTCGATCGGGGCGGACGCCATCAAGGTGGTGCAAGACGAGTTGAAGAAGTCACGCGGCGGTTGATCCCTCGCTCTCAGCTTTTTTGCTGAACCGCCAAGCTCCACAGCCGCATGCTGTGGGGCTTTTTTAACGACTGAAAAGGGTGCCGCCATGAAAATCACGCAACTCGAAACCATCCGATTGGGCGAGTTTCCCAACATCATCTGGGTACGTCTGCACACCGACGAGGGCCTGGTGGGCTTGGGCGAAACCTTCATGGGCGCGCAGGCGGTCGAGGCTTATTTGCACGAATGGGTCGCGCCCAAACTGGTGGGCCAAGACCCGCTGGCCATCGAATCCCGCCAACGTGACATCACCGGTTATCTGGGCTGGCGTGGCTCCGGCGTGGAAACGCGTGGCAACTCGGCGGTGGACATCGCGCTGTGGGATATTTTTGGCAAAGCCGCTGGCATGCCGGTTTACACGGCCCTCGGAGGCAAGAGCCGCGACGAGATCCGTGTGTACAACACTTGCGCGGGTTACCAGTACATCCGCAGCAACGTCAACCAGAGCAGTTCTAACTGGGGCTTGGGGCAGGGGGCAGGGCCTTATGAAGATCTGCAGGGCTTTTTGCACCGCGCCGACGAGGTGGCCGAGTCGCTGCTGGCCGAAGGCATCACCGGCATGAAGATCTGGCCTTTTGATGTGGCCGCAGAAAAGTCGCACGGCCAGTACATCAGCCCGCAAGACCTGAATACGGCATTGGAGCCTTTTCGCAAAATCAGAAATGCCGTGGGCGACAAAATGGACATCATGGTCGAGTTTCACAGCCTGTGGCGCTTGCCCATGGCGCAAAAGATTTCACGCGCCCTGCAGGAGTTCGACACCTTCTGGCACGAAGATGCGATCCGCATGGACAGCCTGGACCTGCTCAAGCAGTACGCCGTGGACTGCAAGGCGCTGATTTGCGCGAGCGAAACGCTCAGCTACAAGTGGGGCTTCAAGGACTATTTGCAAACCGGCGTGGCCGGTGTGGCCATGCTCGATTTGAGCTGGTGCGGTGGCCTGACCGAAGCGCGCAAGATCGCCGCCATGGCCGACGCCTGGCAACTGCCTGTGGCCCCGCACGACTGCACCGGGCCGGTGGTGTGGGCCGCCTCCACCCACTTGTCGCTGCACGCGCCCAATGCCTTGATTCAAGAAAGCGTGCGCGCTTTTTACAGCGGTTGGTACAAGGAATTGGTGACCGAGTTGCCGCAGGTGAAGAACGGCATGATCAGCTTGAATGACAAGCCAGGTTTAGGACTTGAGTTGCTGCCTGATCTGCACAAGCGGGCTGATGCCGTGGTGCGGCTCAGTCGCTGACCAGGAATTGTTATTCTGGACAAAGCCGATCAACCACGCCCCACAAAAGGCATGTTGGTCGCCATCACGGTGGTGAACAAGATGTTGGCTGACAAAGGCAAACGCGCCATGGTCAGGAAGGTCTCAACCACGGCGGACATGTCCATGCGCGGCTCGGCCTTGATGGTCAGGTCAGCCTGGTGGACGCCCGAGGCCATTTTGAGCGTCATGTCGGAGGCCACATTGCCGATGTCGATCTGGCCCACGGCGATGCTGTAGGGGCGACCGTCCAAAGACGCGGCGCGGGTCAGGCCCGAGATGGCGTGTTTGGTGGCGGTGTAGGCAATCGAGCCCGGGCGCGGCACATGGGCCGAGATCGAGCCGTTGTTGACGATGCGGCCACCTTGTGGGCTTTGCTCTTGCATCAGCTTGAAGGCATTCGACAAGGTGTAGAACGCGCCGTTGAGGTTGATGTCGACAGCCCGGCGCCATTCGTCGCCCGACAGATCGCCCGGCAAGGTGTAGGGCAGCTAGATGCCGGCGTTGTTGAACACCAGATCGAGGCGACCAAAGCGGGCGCGAATTTGCTCGAACAGGGCTTTGACTTCGGGCTCTTTGGACAGGTCGGTCGGGATGGCGTGTGCGTGGCCAGCGTTGGCACCCGCTTCAGCCACGGCAGCGGCCAGCGCATCGGCGCGGCGGCCGACCAAAACCACTTGCCAGCCTTCTTTGAGCAAGGCGAGGGCGCAGGCTTTGCCGATGCCGGAGCTGGCACCGGTGACGAGGGCTATTTTTGACATGGTGAGAACTTTCTAAAGAGGTCTGGAAACCGCCAGATTTTCAGGCGTTTTGAAAAGAAATCTGTACTTTGAGTGACTGGCTTTTGTCGGCGGCCAAGTCGAAGGCTTCAATGGCGCGTTCCACAGGCAAGATGCCGGTGATGACCGGTTTGCCATTGACCAAGCCTTCGTTCAAAAAGCGCACGGCTGTGGCAAATTCGGCATGGAAGCGGAAGGTGCCGCGCAGATCCACTTCTTTGGCCACCAGTTGTGTCATGGGCAGGCTGATGTCGCCGCCCATGCCCACAGTGATTAAGACGCCACGCGGCACGATGGTGTCCAAGCCCACGCGCAATGCGGCTTCGCTGCCCGAGGCTTCGAAGACGGCATCGAACTGGCCTTTGTCAAGCTTGTATTTGTCCAGCGCTTCGGGCCGGGTTTTTAGATTGATGGTTTCGTCTGCACCCATTTCCTTGGCGCACTTGAGTGGCAAGTCGGCGATGTCGGCGGCCACAATGCGCGCCGCACCGGCTCGGCGCAAAGCGCCAATCAGCAACGAGCCAATGGGGCCGCAGCCTGTCACCAGCACCTGCTTGCCCAGCACGCTGCCAGCGCGTTGTATGGCGTGCAACCCCACCGACAAAGGCTCGGCCAAAGCGGCTTCAGACAGGCTCAGGTGGTCGGCAATCGGGTGGGCTTGGTAGCCCTCGATGATGATTTGCTCAGAGAACGCGCCCTGGATGTGCGGAAAGGGCATGGCGCTGCCGTAAAAACGCATGTTCAGGCAATGGTTGTGCTGGCCTGCCTGGCAAAAACGGCAATGGCCGCATGGGCGCGAGGGCGAGATGGCGATACGCTGGCCTTTGACCGCACCTTGAACGCCCGAACCGAAACCATCGATCACGCCCGAAATTTCATGGCCCAAGGCGATCGGTTGCTTGATGCGAACGGTTCCAAACCCGCCGTGCTGGTAATAGTGGAGGTCAGACCCGCAAATGCCGCCAAAGGCCACATTCACGCGCAGCTGTTGGTCGCCCAAAGGGGGCAGTTCGGTGTGTTCGATGCGCAGGTCTTTGGCCGAATGGCAAACAACGGATTTCATGGTGCGGTCTTTGGAAAAAGGTTTTAAAGTGTGGCGGTGACGCCACCGTCGACGTAGAGGATGTGGCCGTTGACGAAGCGCGAGGCATCCGAGGCCAAAAACACGGCCGCGCCTCCCAGGTCCTCGACATCGCCCCAGCGGCGACTCGGCGTGCGGCCCACCAGCCAACTGCTGAAGGCCGGGTCATCGACCAGCTTCTGATTCAGTTCGGTCTTGAAGTAACCCGGGCCAATGCCGTTGACGTTGATGCCGAACTGGCCCCAGTCAATCGCCATGCCTTTGGTGAGCATCTTCACCGCGCCCTTGGTGGCGGTGTAGGGTGCGATGCCGGGACGGCCCAGTTCGCTTTGCACCGAACAGATGTTGATGATCTTGCCGCGTCCACGCGGAATCATTTTTTTGGCCACTGCCTGGCCCACGTAGTACACGCTGTCCAGGTTGGTCTTCATGATCATGTGCCAGTCGGCGTCCTGGTACTCGTGCAGAGGGCCGCGAATTTGCATGCCTGCGTTGTTGACCAGGATGTCGATGGGCCCTTCGGCCTCGATCTGCTCGACGGCTGCGCGCACGCTGTCGGCATTGGTCACATCGAACACCGCGTTGCTGGCCGACATGCCCTCGGCTTGCAGGGCCTGTTGCGCCGCCATAACCTTGCTGGCGGTGCGGCCGTTCAAGATGACATGGGCTCCGGCTTGCGCCAGCGCCTGGGCCAGCGCCAGGCCGATGCCGGCTGAAGAGCCGGTGATCAGGGCACGACGGCCCTTGAGTTGAAAGTTGTCCAGAACGTTCATGGTGGAATATGAGGAGTCTATGACGCGTCAATCGGTAGGCATTGCGTATTCTTCTGCACTGAAGACCGTGTGGAACACAGTGCCATCGAACATGGCGATCATGTCTTTGGAAACCTCTTTGCTTTTCATGCGCACTTCGGAGGCCAGTGCGATCTCGATCGCCTCGCGGCTGGGGTAGCGCACAGCCAGCACCATGCCAAAGTGCGGGTCGCTGGTGTCGCTTTCGACTTGGCGCAGCACACGCACTTCCTGGGCCCCAGGAAAGCGGGTCCACAGCGGCACCAGGTGGTCACGGATGTAGCGGTTGAATGTGTCTTCGAGTCCAGGTTTGACCTGGCCTTGAAAAAATGCGCAGCGGATGAACATGGGCGTCCTTGTGTCAAAAATTCAAAAAGAGGTGTGCAGCGCCAAGCTGCTTCGATGGGCCTGCAAGGCGGCCAATGCCTGCTCTACCAGCGACTCAACCGGATCGGTGATGTTCAGGGTGATCACGTCGGTCTCTTCTGGCCCGGGTGTTTCAAGGGTCTGGAACTGGCTGTCAAGCAACCCGGCCTGCATGTAATGGCCGACGCGTTGGCGCATGCGCTGAGCGATCAGCTCGAAATCGCCCTTCAGGAACACAAAACAGACCTCGCCCGCGCGGGCACGGATGCGATCGCGGTAGGCCCGGCGCAACGCCGAGCAAGCCACCACACGGCCGGGGCCTGCTTCGGGGCTGCCCGCCAAGTGGCCGCCAATGCGGTCCAGCCAAGGCCAGCGGTCGACGTCTTGAAGGGCAACACCAGACCGCATCTTGGCTACGCTTTCGGGTAGGTGCAGGTCATCGCCATCGACCATGTCCAGGCCCAAACGCTCAGCCAGGGCCTGCGACACGGTGGATTTGCCACAGCCCGAGACACCCATGACGATGAGCCGCAGTGCGGGCATGTTCAGCGGCCTTGTGAACCTGCACCCATGCCCATGCATTCGGGCACAGGTGAGCGCAGGGGCTGGCCGTTGATGCCCGCCTGCATGTTGGCAAAGGCCAGGTCCGCCATGGCTTGACGGGTTTCGGTGGTGGCGCTGGCCATGTGCGGCGTCAGCACCACGTTGGGCAAAGACCAAAGAGCCTCGGGAACCTGCGGCTCGTTGGCAAACACGTCCAGACCCGCACCGGCGATGGTGCCGTCTTGCAGGGCGGCGATCAGGGCGGTTTCGTCCACCACGCTGCCCCGCGCTACATTGATCAAAAAGCCACGTGGGCCCAATGCTTGCAGCACCTCGGCGTTGATCAGATGCAGCGTGCCAGCGCCACCAGGCGTGATGGCCACCAGAAAGTCGACCTGAGCGGCGAGAGCGGCAGCCGTGGGGTAAAAAGTCAAACCAGAGTCCGGTTTTTCGGAGCGGGCGGTGTAAGCGATCGACATGCCAAAGGCCTTGGCACGCTGGGCAATGGCTTTGCCAATGCGCCCCAGCCCCACGATGCCCATGCGGGCACCGGAGACCTTTCGGGCCAGCGCGATGGGCCCTGCAGGCCAGCGGCCTGCGCGCACAAATTGGTCGGCCTGAGGTATGCCGCGCCCTACCGACAGCACCAAACCCATGGCCAGATCGGCCACATCGTCGGTCAGCACATCGGGGGTGTGGGTGACGGGAATGCCGTGCGCGATGGCGGCGGGCACATCCACACCGTCATAACCCACCCCAAACACCGACACCACTTTGGCGTTGGGCAATTGCGCGAGCAGGCTGCTGGGCACGCTGGCTTCGCCAGTGCCTGCCACGCCCACGATTCGCGGGGCCAGGGCCGCGAAAGCGGTTGGGTCTTGGGTGTGGGTGCGGTCGTGTACGGTGTACAAGGTTTGCAGGGCCTGCAAATAAAAAGGTTGCAGTTTGGCCACGGCCAGGACATCGGGTTTAGAGGTCATCTTGTTCTCTGATCAGTTGAGTGTTTGGGGATTGCCTCGGTGGTGCCCAGCAAAATTGCGACTGTTCGAGGCAGGTGTCTGCCATCAAAAATTTCACGCAATGACTGAGATCATCACACCATTGAGGTCGTATTCTTCCTCAGATTTACCCTTGTGTCGTGTTGGCTCGGCGACAATCGAAGCTTCATTTGCATTCCCCCTTATTCGGACATGCCGCCATGACCCAACTCATAAAACCCATTCTCTTCACCGACACCGATGGCCGCGCCCGTTTTCGGGATGAGTTCATCCCCTTGCCTGAAGGCACGCCCCAAAGCCAGCTGTCGGCCCTGATGTCCGCAACAGGGTGCCAGTTGCGCCAGAGCCCGGTGGGTTTTCGCAGCAGCTTCCATTGCACCGGCAACCCGCAGTGGTTATTTGTTCTGGGGGGGCAGATGGAGATCTTTTTGCAAGACGGCAGCTCGCGCATTTTTGGCCCGGGCGAGTTTTTCTACTCGGCCGACACCTTGCCCGAGGGGGTCATTTTTGATGCCACGGTCCACGGGCATTGGAGCCGTCAGGTCGGGCCTCATCCCTTGGTGACCTTGTTCGTGCGCGATTGAGTTTCACCGAGACAAAAAAAGAGCCCGCATGTGCGGGCTCTTTCAATTCAGGTGTCAGTGCGTGTCAGCGTCCGAAGCCACGGCCACCGCCGCCATTGCCTCCACGGTTGCCACCGCCGTAGCCGCCACCGCCACCGCCGCCACCATGGCGGCGACCACCGCTGGCCAAGCTGTCGATGCTGGTGCGGGTCGGATCGGGTTGGCCGCTGGTGCGAACGGGCTTGCGGTTAGGCAAGTCCAGACGCGCAAATTGCGTGGTTTTCAAGGGGTCGATGTGGCGAGGCAACTCGTCGCCATCGTCGCGTCGGCGGTCTTGATCACCGGCGTATTCGCCGCCGCCGTTGCCACCCTGTGGGCCGCGACCTGGACCGCGACCTTCAGGACGAGGACCGCGCGGTGCTGGACGGCCTTGGCCATCGCCACGGTGGTCAAAACGGGGATCTCCCCGTTGCTCTTGGCCACGACCGCCACCTTCACGGTTGCCACCTTCGCGGCGGCCGTCGCCCTGACCTTCAAAGCGCGGGGCGCCTTGTGGGCCCTGCGGCCCATTTCGGCGGGATGGCGGAGGGCCGTTACGCGATGGACGTGCTGCGCCATCACCGCGAGCTTGGCGCGGGCCTTGACCGCCACCACCGCCACCGCCAACAGCCACTTTGTTGTCACGGATGCGTTGCATCATGTCGCTGCGTGCCGCCTTGGCGGCTGCGGCCATCACATCACGGCTGGGGGGCTTGCCTGCGCCGCCCCACAGGGTCTGGCGACCCATGGCGATGGGTTCGGCCACTTCGCCCGCATCGGGGCCAAAGCCTTCGAGCAATTGCACTGGAATTTCTTGCTTGGTGAAGCGCTCGATGTCCATCATGAAGCCTTCTTCATCCAGACACACCAAGCTCACCGCTTCGCCGCTGGCACCGGCGCGGCCGGTGCGGCCAATGCGGTGCACATAGTCTTCCGAGACGTTCGGGATTTCAAAGTTCACGACATGTGGCAAGTCTTCGATGTCAATGCCGCGCGCAGCAATGTCGGTGGCCACCAAAGCGCGTATCTCGCCGCTCTTGAAGCCGGCCAGCGCTTGCGTGCGGGCCGTCTGACTCTTGTTGCCGTGCAGGGCCATGGACTTCACGCCGTTTTTGGTCAGGAAGTCGGCCACATTGTTTGCACCAAATTTGGTGCGGGTGAACACCAGCACCTGGCTCCAGTCGTGTTTTTGGATGATGTGCAGCAGCACGTCTTTTTTCTTGCTGCGGCCCACGGGGTGGATCACTTGCGAGATACGCTGTACGGTGGTGTTGCTGGGGGTGACCTGGATGCTCTGCGGATTTTTGAGCAAGTTGGCCGCCAATTCGCGAATCTCGTCGCTGAAGGTGGCCGAGAAAAGCAAGCTTTGCTTGTCTTTGGGCACCAGGGCCAGCACTTTTTTCACGTCATGGATAAAGCCCATGTCCAACATGCGGTCAGCTTCGTCGAGAACCAAAATTTCGATGCTGGACAAGTCCAGGAAGCCTTGGCCTTGCAGGTCCAGCAAACGGCCGGGTGTGGCCACCAAAATGTCCACGCCGCGTTTGATCTTGCTGATTTGCGGGTTCATGCCCACGCCACCAAAAATCACGGTGGAGTCGAGTTGCAGGTATTTGCCATAGTCGCGCACCGACTCTTCGACCTGGGCGGCCAATTCGCGGGTGGGTGTCAGCACCAAAGCGCGAATGGCTTTGCCGCCAAAGCGGTTTTTGCCCGGCTCATTCAAGCTCAGCTTGTGCAGCATGGGCAGTGTGAACGCGGCAGTTTTGCCGGTGCCTGTTTGGGCGCCAGCCAGCAAGTCTTGTCCAGCCAGAACGGCAGGAATGGCTTGGGCCTGGATGGGGGTGGGGGTGTCGTAGCCGAGCTCGCGCACAGCTTGCATAAGGGCCGGAGCCAGATTCAATTCTTCAAAGTTCATTTTTACAGAGCGCCATGTCCGGCGCGGGTATCGGCTCATTCAACTGCTGTTGGCAGTGTCCAGTGTTGGCCGATAAATCTTAAGGTGGGCATGGAAGCCACAGGCGCTTGTTTTGAGCGTTGCCTGGGTCAGGCCCCAGCAGAAGTGCTGATGTTGCGGCAACTGGCGGCCACAACGGTAGTTATTGTCGCACAAGTCTTGAGTGGGGGGCTTGG
>CAJBLW010000315.1 GCA_903953985.1 uncultured Burkholderiales bacterium | reverse complement strand
TTCTCCATTGATATCAAAACCCAAGCACCTTGAACGCCGGATGTCGTTGACGTTACGTAAACGTCAATTGTGCATCAAAACCGTTAAACAGGTACCGCACATTACCCAAAAAAGCACGACCGTTCGCATTTTAGAACGAAATCTCACATCACACTTGAAAAATCAATTCACCGGATCCGGACCACTGTGCGTCACCGCCCCAAGACGGGCAGCCGAAACCAGCTTGGCGTATTTTTCAAGAACACCCGACAGCCGTGGTCTTGGCCGAACCGCAGCAGCCTGTGCACGCGCTGCCAAAACCTCCGGACTCAATAGCACATCGAGCGTGCCTGTATTGGCATCGAGTCGGATGCGATCCCCGTCTTCAAGCCATGCAATTGGACCATTGTCTGCCGCTTCTGGCCCGATATAGCCCACCATCATGCCTCGGGTCGCGCCGGAAAATCGGCCATCGGTCAACAGGGCAACTTTTTCGCCCATGCCCTGCCCGTAAACCAACGCCGTCACGCCCAACATCTCACGCATGCCCGGGCCACCTTTGGGTCCTTCATTGCGGATCACCAGCACATCTCCTGCAGCATAAGTTTGTTGCGTGACCGCCTCGAAGCATTCCTCCTCGTTCTCAAAGACGCGCGCCGGGCCTTCAAACACCAAAGACTTCAAGCCCGCCACTTTGATCAATGCGCCTTCGGGTGCCAGATTGCCTTTGAGCACCACCACACCGCCCGTGGGACTGATGGCCTGCGCCACCTGCCGAACCACTTGTCCGTCCGGCAGAGGGACATCGGCCAAATCCTCGGTCAAAGTGCGTCCTGACAAGGTCAGGGCATCGCCATGCAAGTGCCCGCCTTCCAGCAAGGACTTCAACACCGAGCGGACGCCGCCAACCCGATGCAAATCCACCGCCAAAAACCGCCCCCCGGGTTGCAGATCGGCTATCAAGGGGGTGCGGGCAAACACGGCCGCCACATCGTCCAAAGTGAAAGAGATGCCGACTTCGTGTGCGATGGCCGGCAAATGAAGGCCCGCATTGGTGGACCCCCCCGTGGCGGCCACAGCAGCACAAGCGTTTTCAAGGGACTTGCGGGTAATCAGGTCGCGCGGCAAGGGGCCGCCTTCACGAATGATCTCAGTGATGCGCCGCCCCGCTGCACGCGCCAGAGCCAGTCGCTCGCTGTACACCGCAGGCATCATGGCCGAACCCGGCAAAGCCAGACCCAGGGTTTCGGCCACCATGGCCATGGTGTTGGCCGTGAACTGGCCAGGACATGAACCCACCGTGGGCGAGCAAGCGCGCTCGAGCTCGTGCAGGTCTTGCTCACTCATCTGACCCGCCAGCACCGAGCCCACTCCCTCATAGGCTGTGAGAATGGTCACGTCTTTCCCGCGCCACTGACCGGGCAACATGGCGCCACCATAGACAAAAACACTGGGGCAATTGAGCCTGGCCATGGCCATCAACACACCCGGCAGGGTTTTGTCGCAACCAGCAAAGCCCAGCAAGCCGTCGTAAGCATGGGCGGTGATCACCGCCTCAATGGAGTCGGCGATGATCTCCCTGGACACCAGGCTCATGCGCATGCCCGCGTGGTTCATGGACACACCATCCGAGACAGAAATGGTGGTGAACGGCACTGAAATGCCCTGCCCTGCCGCCACACCCAGGCGTGCCGCATCGGCCTGCGGCCCCAAGGACATCGAGCAGGGTGTGTTCTCGCCATGCTGGCTGACAATGCCCACCATGGGTTTGCCAAAGTCTTCATCCGACATGCCTACGGCGCGCAAAAAGGCCCGGTGGGGCGTGCGGTCCATCCCCTCAACGATGCGCGCGGAGGTAAGTTTTTCAGGGGGCGTGAAAGTGCGTTTGGGTGTGGGTGTGGTCATGCCAATTTTTCCGGTAATGCTGGTGAATGTTCAAGGGCTCAAGATGGGTTGTGCCAACTGGCGCACAAATGCAGTCAAATCATGCTTGAAAGTCTGGCGTTCGTCCGTCAGTGCCAGCTGCCGGGCCAGCGCAAAAGACACGTCCAACGGCCATGCGCCAAACTGGGCCTCGATCTCTGACTGGGGGGCAAACTGAACACGTTGCGGTGCTTGCGGATCAATTTGGGCCATCGCCTGGAGCACCTCATGCACAGTCACAGGCCAGGCCGGCGCATTCAATGCACAGGTTCCGGCTGGGCCCATGACTTGGGACCATGTGGCATGGTCCAGACCCAGCATGCGCATGAGGTGCGCCAGCGCTGCAGGCAAACTCAATAGCCACAGACGGGCATCAGGAGATACAGGACAAACATAGTCGCGCCCCAACAAGGGCTCGCGAATCAGGTCGCTGTTAAAACCCGACAAGGCTCCGTTGGGCAAGACGGGGCGCAGCACCACGCCGGACAAGCGCACGGCGCGGCCATCCAGGTCGCCACGGCGGTTCATGTCGTCGAGCATCAACTCCAGCATGCGCTTGTGGGTGCCGTAGCTGAGACTGGGCCGCTGGGGGGTGTGGTCGTCGACCCGAAGCGGCAGGGGCGTTCCATAAACCGCAATCGAGCTGGTCATGAGCCAGCGCACCAAAGGGCCCCCTTCCCTGTATTGGGCACGGCACCGCGCCAGCAAATCCAGACAGGCATGCACGTTGATGCGCTCCCCCAGCGACACGTTTTGCTCAGTGCGCCCACTCATCAAACCAGCCAGATGCACCACCGCATGGACAGGTTGCTCGAACAGCGCATCGCATACCCAAGCCTCCGACAAATCACCAACGACCCACCGCGTGTTGGCATCGGTTCGTGCACCTTCAGCAGATTGGGTATCGGTCAACACCCATTGCCACGACCTTGGAGCGTTCAATGCCAAAGCCTCGACCAAGGCTTGACCCACATAACCGGCAGCGCCCGTGACCAAAACACGGGCGTTTGGCGGCAGATCAAATGGATGGCTCATGCTTTGAATAGGATTTATGTCACTGGTCATCGCCAGACCCGGGTAAACCATGACTGATTTGACGGCTTTGACAACTTTCAATCAATATACTTTGCTTTTCTTCCACCGCCTGATCCCAGGTTTGACCATTTTGACGGAGACTCCCCATGAGAAAAGTATTCAAACACCTCGCTTTGACAGGCGCCATGGCCCTGGCCATGGGTTTCAACACGGCCAGCGCCCAAACTGTGCTGACCATGTCCAGCTGGGTCGGCCCCAGCCACCCCCTGACGCGTGATGTGTTGGGTGGTTGGGCCGCGGCCGTGGAAAAAGCCACCAATGGCCGAGTGAAAATGCAAATGCTGGCCAAGCACCCCGTGGCCCCTCAAGGCACTTTTGACGGCGTGCGCGATGGTGTGATGGACGTGTCCTATGTGACCGCCAGCTACACACCCGCTCGACACCCCCTGCCTCTGCTGGCCGAGCTGCCTGGCTCGGGTGCAACCGCCGAGATCAACTCGGTGGCCTTCAGCCGGATCCATTGGAAACACCTGCACAAAGCGGGTGAGTACAAAGGCGTGAAATTGCTGGGCGTCTTTACCCACGGACCTGGCCAAATGTTTTTGGTCAAAAAGCCTGTCAATGCCATCGCTGACATTGCCGGCATGAAAATCCGCAGCGGCGGCGGCATCTCCGAGGCCTCTGCCAAAGCCCTGGGTGCCTCTCCGCTGGTCAAACCCGCCCCTGAATCCTATGAAATTTTGGCCTCCGGCGTGGCCGATGGCACATTTTTCCCGGCCGAATCGATCCGCTCATTCAATTTGGACAAAGTGGTCAAACACGCCACCATTTTCCCTGGCGGTTTTTACTCTTCGGCCTTCGGCTTCTTCATGAACGAAGAGAAGTGGAACAAGTTGTCCAAGCAAGACCAGGACGCCATCAATTCCGTATCGGGTGAAGCCCTGGCACGTTTGGCAGGTCAAGCCTGGGATGCCGCAGACAAAGGCGGCATGGAAGCCTTGCGTGCTGCCGGCGTGAACATTCAGCAAGCCAGCCCTGCCTTCATTGCCGAAGTGCGCACCCGCACAGAGCCCCTGGCCAACAACTGGATCCAGGCTGCCAATGCCAAAGGGCTGGAAGGTGCCAAGGTCTTGGCCGAGTTCCGTGAAGAACTCAAGCGCGTGGCAGACGGCAAATAAGCACAGCTTCGGATGACTGACCCCCGCCAAGTTCTGACCCAATGCGCCCTGATTCTTGCGGACGAAAAGCATGAATCAGGGTTGGCAGGGCAAATCACCGCCCGGGGACCCATCCCGAACACCTATTGGACACTTCCCCTGGGTTTGTCATTTGACGAAGCCACCCCTGCATCCTGGCTTTTGATAGACGATCAAATGCGCTTGATCGAAGGGGAAGGCGCTCATGGCATTCGCGAGCCCAACCCGGCCACACGCTTTCATTTATGGGTGTATCGGAGCCGTCCAGATGTGAACGCCATTGTTCACACCCACCCCCCTGCGGCCTCTGCACTGGCTGCGGCTGAATGCCCTCTGGTTGTAGGCCACATGGACGCCACCCCTTTGTTTGAGGACATGGTCTTCTTGCCCGAATGGCCTGGCTTGCCCACGGCCGACAAAGAGGGGGAGATCATCGCCACCGCACTGGGCCCGCACCATGCGATGTTGCTGGCCCACCATGGCCTGCTGACGGCCGGGCGCAGCATCCAAGAAGCCGCTTTTCTGGCAGTCTTCATGGAGCGCATGGCACAGCTGCAAATCAACGCATCAACGCTTGGAGGGGTCCAACCCATCGATCCCGTAGAAGCTCGACGCGCCAGAGACTTCTTGCGCACCGACCGCATCATGAACATCACTTTCGACGCGTGGACGCGTCGCGCCAACCGCCTGAGACAAGGACACAAGGGATGAGATTCGCTCAACTTTTACAAAGGACCCTGGGTTACCTTGCCGCAGCCGTGCTTTTCTTGATGATGACCATCACCGCGGTCGACGTGGTGGGTCGGTATTTTTTCAACAAGCCCCTGGCAGGCGGCTTCGAAATCACGGAGATTGGACTGGCTTTGCTGATTTACTGCGCCCTGCCCTTGGTCAGTGCTCGTCGTGAGCACATCGTCATCGACACCTTTGATGTCTTCATGAGCGAAGGGGTCAAAACATTTCTCAATCGATTGGCCGATGTCATCTGTTTTATCGCCTTGGCGGGTGTGGGTTACATCCTCTTCAAGCGGGCTGTGCGCGTTGCAGAATATGGCGACACGACCAACGTCCTGCTGCTGCCTCTGGCCCCCGTGGTTTACACCATGAGCGGCATGATCGTGATTGCCGGTCTGATGCACCTGGTGCTCATTTTTATTCCGCACGCCGAACAGGCCGCCTTCGACTCCAAAGAATTGACACCATGACAGAAGCAAGTATCGGCCTGTTGGCCATGTTGATCCTGGCCTTCGCCCGGGTGCCTTTGGCGATTGCCATGGGCTTGGTGGGCTTTGCCGGTTTGTGGTGGATGAGGGGGCTCAACCCGGCATTGGCCTCGGTTACCTCAACAGTCTATGAAGCAGGTTTTGAGTACACGCTCTCCGTCGTTCCATTGTTCATCTTGATGGGCAACTTCGTCACTCGTGCTGGCATGTCCCGCGAGCTTTACAGGGCGGCCTACACCCTTGTCGGCCATTTCCGAGGCGGACTTGCCATGGCCACCGTCATGGCCTGCGCTGGATTTGGCAGTGTTTGCGGCTCATCCATTGCAACAGCAGCCACCATGACCAAGGTGGCCTACCCTTCCATGAAAGGCCATGGCTACTCCGGTCAGTTGGCGGCCGGCGCCATTGCGGCGGGGGGCACCTTGGGTATTTTGATTCCCCCTTCCACCATCTTGGTCATCTATGGCCTGGTCACAGAAACCAGCATCGGCAAACTGTTTGCGGCGGGCATGGTCCCCGGCTTGCTGGCTGTTTTCATGATGTGCCTGACCATCTCATACATCACTTGGCGTGACCCATCATCTGGCCCTGCAGCCGAACGCTCGAACTGGGCAGAACGCTTCGATGCCATGAAAGATGTTTGGGCAGTTGCTGTTCTGTTTGTGATCGTGATGGGCGGCATTTACGGCGGCGTCTTCACCACCACAGAAGGCGCGGGCATCGGTGCTTTCGGTGCTTTCATCATTGCCCTGCTGCGCAAATCGCTGAACGTTTCTGTCACCCTGGACATCTTGATTGAAAGTGCGCGCACAACGGGCATGCTGTTCATGATTTTGGTAGGCGCATTGGTATTTGCCAACTTCGTGAACTTCACCACCTTGCCATCCGATCTGAAGAACCTGGTTTCCACACACAACATCAGCCCGGTGGCGGTGATGATTGCGATTTGTGCGATCTACATCGTGTTGGGGGCTGCCATGGAAGAGTTGTCCATGGTTTTGCTGACACTTCCGGTGTTTTTCCCCTTGGTGGTCAGCCTGGGCTTTGACCCTGTTTGGTTTGGCATCGTCATCGTTTTGGTGGTGATGATTGGCCTGATCAGCCCTCCTGTAGGCATGAACATGTTCGTGGTGCGCAACATGCTGCCCGAGTTGAGCACCGCCACGATCTTCAAAGGCGTCATGCCCTTTGTCTATACCTTGGTCGTGGTGCTTGCATTGCTGGTGGCCTTCCCGCAAATTGCCCTTTTCCTGCCCCAAGCACTGAAACTCTGACGCCTAGGCTACTGCCAAGAAAGCTCACCCATGAAACTGGCTTTTTGCGGACTGGGCTTGATGGGCGAACCCATGGTCCAGCGCCTCTTGGCAGCGGGGCACACGGTCAAGGTCTGGAACCGCACCCCTGCCAAAGCCCAAGCCTTGATCGCGTTGGGGGCGCAATGGTTCGACACAGCAGCAGACGCGGCCAGCGATGTGGATGGCGTTTTTATCTGCCTGCTGAACAAGGACGCTGTAGAACAGGTGGTGTTCGGGCCCGAGGGCATCGTCCATGCCCGCCATTTGCGATGGCTGGTAGACCACTCCAGTGTCCCGCCTGAACAGACCCGCTCTTGGAGCCAACGTCTTCTCGCAGCTTGCCAGGCTCACTGGTTGGATGCACCCGTATCAGGCGGCGTGGCAGGTGTCCAGGCTGGCTCTCTGGCCGTGATGGTGGGCGGCCCCGCCAGTCCCTTGGAGAGCGCCAGCCAGGCCATGTCTGCCTATGCCAGCAACATCACCCACATGGGCGACAGCGGTGCGGGCCAAGCCACCAAACTTTGCAACCAAACCATTGTGGCGAGCACGGTGGCCGCCATTGCAGAAGCCGTGGGTCTGGCCCACCGCAATGGCATCGATTTGAAACAACTGGCCAAAGCACTGCAAGGCGGCTGGGCCGACTCCAAACCGCTGCAAGTTTTTGTGCCCCGCATGGTCACGCCCAGCCAACCCTCGATTGGGGCTTTGTCCACCATGCTCAAAGATGTGGACACCGTGATGCAGGTGGCGCAAAGCAGCGGCTCCCCCATGCCGGTCATGGCCACCGTCCAACAGCAACTGCGCGCAGCCCAGGCTACTGGCTTGGGCGAAGCAGAACTGTCGGCTTTGATCTGCCTGGTCTGGCCAGAACAACGCCAAGCCTTCTGACCCGCGTGCGCTTTATCAAGCCTCGCCCGGCTTGGCGGCACCCACCATGTGCATCACCCGTTGCGGGTACGGGATCTGGATTTTGTGCGCGCGCAGCGCGGCCAGAATCAGCATATTGATGGTCGAGCGCAAAGCCAGTTGGCCGTTTTCCGGGTCGGCAATCCAATAACTGACGGTGAACTCCAGGCCATCCGCGCCAAACTGGCTCAAAAAGGCATTGGGTGCGGGGTCTTTCAGCACCCGCTCCTGGCTCTCGCAGGCCTCGATCAAGAGCCGCCGAACCAAGTCCACATCGCTGTCATAAGCCACAGAGACGAGGGTCGTTTGGGACAACTTGGGGTCCATTAGGGTGAAGTTCTCCACCCGATTGATGATCAAAAACTCATTGGGCACGATGGATTCGCGGCCATTCAAAGCCCGAATCACGGTGTAACGCGCCTTGATGTCCACAATGCGGCCTTCAAAACCATCCACCAGCACCATGTCCCCGATGCGCATGCTGCGCTCGGCCAGGATCACAAAGCCACTGACGTAGTTAGAAGCCAGTTTTTGCAAGCCAAAACCAATGCCCACGCCCACCGCACCGCCCAGCACCGACAAGGCGGTCAGGTCAATGCCCACCGATGACAGCGCCAGCAGCAAGCCCACAAACATGAGCAAAGCCCGCACTGTGTTGCTGATCACTTTGCGCAAAGACAAATCACTGCCCGTGGCCGACTTGAGCAAACGCGCCTCGATGGCGGCCGACACCCAC
>CAJBLW010000314.1 GCA_903953985.1 uncultured Burkholderiales bacterium | reverse complement strand
CCGCTCGATGTTTTGTCCACCGACCGCATTGAGGTGCTGCGCGGCCCAGCCGCCTTGCTCTATGGCGGCAGCGCCGTGGGCGGGGTGGTCAACGTGATCGACAACCGCATCCCGCGCGCGCCGATCTCGGGCGTGCTGGGCAAGGCCCAACTGCAGGCGGGCACGGGCAACGACGAGCGCAGTGTGGCGGGCTTGGTGGAGAGCGGCAACGAGCGCTGGGCCTTGCATGTGGACGGTTTTGACCGCCGCACGGGAGATGTGCGCGTGCCGGTGTCATTGGCTTGCGACAAAACGGGCGAAACCCGCCATGCCCAGCGCATTTGCAACTCCGCCAGCACCGCCCGTGGTGGGGCCATCGGGGCCAGCACCTTTTGGGACCACGGCTATTTGGGCGCATCGGTCAACACCTACCAAAGCGATTACGGCACCGTGGCCGAAGACGAAGTGACGATTGGCATGAAGACCACCCGCTACGCGCTGGAGGGGCAAGTGCGCCAACTGCCAGGCTGGTTTAACAGCGTCAAAGCCCGCCTGAGCCAAACCGATTACCGGCATACCGAGTTTTTCAACGGCGGGCCTGAAACCGTTTTTTCAAACAAGGGGCAAGACCTGCGCATCGAGGCGCGCCATCGCGCGCTGGCCGGTTGGCAAGGCGTGCTCGGTGTGCAGACCGAATCGAGCCGCTTTTCTGCGGTGGGTGACGAAGCCTTTGCGCCCTTCAGCCGCACACGCAGCCAAGCCCTTTTTGTGCACGAAGAGCTGCCCACCGCCTGGGGCCAAGTCACGACGGGGGCGCGTTGGGAGTCGGTGCGGGTCGAATCCTTGGGCAACCCCGAGCTGGACCGTTTTGACGAGGGCATCGGTACCAAAAAATTCACCCCCTTCAGTTTGGCCGCTGGGGCGGTCTTTAAGTTGTCGCCCACTTGGTCTTTGACCAGCCATGCGGCCTTGTCCCAGCGTGCGCCCAAAGACTATGAGTTGTTTGCCAATGGCCCCCACCTGGCCACCAACGCCTGGGAAATCGGCAACAAAGACTTGGGCTTGGAAAAGTCCAAGAGCCTTGATGGTGGTTTGGCGTGGAAGTCGGGCCCGAACCGCATGGTCGTGACAGCATTTGCCAGCCAGTTTGCCAATTACATTGGCTTGATGAACACGGGCGAGTACCGGGGCGAAGAGGGCGAACCCGTCGGACCTGAAGCAGCTGATGATGAGGGTGTTTTGCCATTACAGCTTTACCAAGGCGTGAGGGCCAAATTCCAGGGTCTGGAAGTCAACGGTCGTCAGCGTCTATGGCAAAAAGTCTCAACACTTGATCTGGACTGGCGCGCCGACACGGTGCGGGCCACCAACAGCAGCACGAGGGAGCCCTTGCCGCGCATTGCGCCCATGCGTGTGGGTGCCACGCTGGTGCATAGCCATGGTCCCTGGAGCGCCAAGCTGGGGGCTGATTGGCATGCCGCGCAAAAGCGCGTGCCCGATGGCAGCAGGTCCACTGTTGCCTACACCCTGGTCAACGCCAGTGTGTCTTACCGCCAAAAGCTGGACGCCACGGTGCTCAATTGGTTT
>CAJBLW010000313.1 GCA_903953985.1 uncultured Burkholderiales bacterium | reverse complement strand
TGTGCGCCGTGGCCCGTCCGCACCTGGCCAATCCGGCCTGGACCTTGACTGAAGCGGCGCGCATTGGCTACAAGGACATCGCTTGGCCCCGCCCCTACGAGTCTGGCAAGCCGCAACTCGAAGCGGGTTTTGCCCGTGAGCGGGCTTTGCAGGCCGCGACCAAAGGAGACTGAGATGGTTCATGAGCTGCAGGGCCGTCACGCGATCATCACCGGAGCAGGTGCAGGCATCGGCGCGGCCATTGCACTGGGACTTGCGAAAGCGGGTTGCCGCCTCACCCTCAGCGGTCGCTCGCAAAATACCCTGCAAGTCCAGGCCGAAGCCCTGCGCGTGCAAGTGCCCGAGGTGGCGGTGTTGATCGCGACCATGGACGTGGCCGATGAACATGCTGTGCAAGCAGCGGTGCAGCAGGCTCAGGCGCGCTTTGGGCCCGTGAACATCTTGGTCAACAACGCGGGCCAGGCGAGCAGCCAGCCCTTTGCCAAGACCGATGCCGCGATGTGGCAACAGATGCTGAATGTCAACCTGACGGGCACTTACCATTGCATCCACGCGGTGTTGCCCGGCATGCTCGAAGCAGCCCAATCGGGGACACCTGGGCGCATCGTCAACATCGCCAGCACCGCAGGTCTAAAGGGCTATGCCTATGTGAGCGCCTATGTGGCCGCCAAGCACGGCGTGGTGGGCCTGACCAAGGCGCTGGCGCTCGAGTTGGCGCGCAAGAACGTCACCGTGAACGCCATTTGCCCCGGCTACACCGAGACCGACATCGTGCGTGAAGCTGTGCGGAACATCGTGGCCAAAACCGGCAAAAGCGAAGCCGAAGCCCGTCAAGCGCTGGCCGCCAGCAACCCACAGCAGCGCCTGGTGCAGCCAAGCGAAGTGGCGCAAAGCGTGCTGTGGCTGTGCGCAGCAGGCAGCGACGCGATCAACGGTCAGGCCATTGCCATTGACGGTGGGGAGCTCGCGGGATGAGTGGAAGGCCCGACACGGACATGGAGGTGCGAGCCCACGCCGATCACCATGCCTCGCTGCGCCTGTGGTTGCGCCTGCTATCGGCCACCACCCGCATCGAAGACACGATCCGGCAGAGACTGCGGGAGCAGTTTGGTATCACGCTTCCACGCTTTGACCTCATGGCCCAACTCGAACGTGAGCCAAAAGGACTGTCGATGGGTGAGCTGTCGCGACGCATGATGGTCACGGGTGGCAATGTCACCAGCATCGTCGATCAGTTGGAAAAAGAACAGCTCGTGCAGCGACAACCCCAGCCAGGGGACCGTCGTGCGTATGCAGTGCACCTGACGCCAGCAGGTCGTGAGGCTTTCTCATCTATGGCCATTGCCCACGAAAGCTGGATCGTTGAGTTGCTGTCACCCTTGGCAACTCAGCAGCAAGAGCAATTGTTTCAATTGCTGGCCACATTGAAAACCGGCAAAGCCAGCTCAGTCAAACCTGTCCAGTAAATCCATCAAACCACTCGGCAAGAACCTAGGAGAAAAAAATGAGCCAACGCTACCTGCCCGGTCAGCCGCACCAGCTGCCACGCCACAACCAGCCCATGGCGGGCTACCAGCCCGAGCACTTTCTGCTGTCCGTCAAAGACGGTGTGGCCACGGTGAGTTTGAACCGCCCTGAGCGCAAGAACCCGTTGTCGTTCGACTCGTATGCCGAGCTGCGCGACTTTTTCCGTGCCTTGCCCTACGCACCCGATATCCATGCGGTCGTCATCACCGGAGCCGGTGGCAACTTCTGCTCGGGTGGTGATGTGCACGAGATCATCGGCCCACTCACCCAACTGGACATGCCTGGCCTTTTGGCCTTCACCCGCATGACGGGCGATTTGGTCAAGGCCATGCGCGCTTGCCCGCAACCCATCATTGCCGCCATTGATGGTGTGTGCGCCGGGGCCGGGGCAATCTTGGCCATGGCCTCAGACCTGCGCTATGGCACCGAGCGCAGCAAAACCTATTTCCTGTTCAACAAAGTGGGCCTGGCTGGTTGCGACATGGGCGCTTGCGCATTGCTGCCTCGGATCATCGGCCAGGGACGTGCCAGCGAGTTGCTGTTCACCGGGCGCGGCCTGGGCGCGCTGGAAGCAGAGCGCTGGGGTTTTTACAACCGCGTGTGCGAGGCCGACACCGTGTTGGCCGATGCGCAGGCCATCGCTGCCCAATTGGTGGCAGGCCCCACCTTTGCCAACGGCATCACAAAAAAGATGCTGCAACAAGAATGGAACATGGGCGTAGACGAAGCCATCGAGGCCGAAGCCCAGGCGCAAGCCATCTGCATGGCCACCAACGATTTCCACCGGGCGTACCACGCCTTTGTGGCCAAGCAAACGCCCGTTTTTGAAGGGGACTGAGCCATGTCCGACCACCAAGCCACTCACCCGCCAGAACTCGACTGGCCTTTCTTTGACGACAGCCACCGCGACTTCAAAGTGCGCCTGGACGCTTGGTGCAAAGCGCACCTGGACCACGCCCATCACGACGAAAGCCGCGACGCGGTGGATGCCGAATGCATCCGCTTGGTGCGCCTGCTGGGCAGCGGCGGTTGGCTCAAGCATGCGGTGTCGGGCACGGCCTATGGTGCAGCCTCGGACGTGATCGACACGCGCCAGCTGTGTCTGCTGCGCGAAACACTGGCCTTTCACAACGGTTTGTCTGACTTCGCCTTTGCCATGCAGGGCTTGGGCACAGGGGCCATCAGCCTCTTGGGCACAGCCGATCAAAAGCAGCGCTACCTGCCGCGTGTGGCGTCGGGCCAAGTCTTGAGCGCCTTTGCCTTGAGTGAGCCCGATGCAGGATCGGACGTGGCCGCTATGCAGTGCAGCGCCACGGCCACGGCAGACGGTTATGTGCTGAACGGCCTTAAAACCTGGATCAGCAACGGCGGCATCGCCAACTTTTATGTGGTGTTCGCCCGCACAGGCGAAGCGCCTGGCGCACGCGGCATCACGGCGTTCATTGTGGATGCCGACACGCCCGGCTTGACGATTGAAGAGCGCATCGACGTTGTTGCGCCGCACCCTTTGGCCACGCTCAAGTTTGACAATTGCAAGGTAGCCGCAGCGCAGCGCATTGGCGAGGCAGGTCAAGGTTTCAAGGTGGCCATGGCCACGCTCGATGTGTTCCGCACTTCGGTGGCTGCTGCGGCGCTGGGTTTTGGACGGCGCGCGTTGCATGAGTCCATCAGTTGGGCGCGTTCGCGCAAGATGTTTGGCCAGAGCCTGGGGGACTTTCAGATCACTCAGACCAAGATCGCGCAAATGGCCACCATGCTGGATGCGGCCACGCTCTTGACGTATCGCGCGGCGTGGCTGCGCGACCAGGGCGCACGCATTACCCGCGAGGCGGCCATGGCCAAGATGACTGCGACCGAAAACGCCCAACAGATCATCGACATGGCGGTGCAGATGCACGGCGGCATGGGCGTCAAAAAAGGCGTGATGGTCGAGTCGCTGTACCGCGAGATTCGGGCGCTTCGGATTTACGAAGGGGCGACGGAAGTGCAGCAACTGATCATTGGCAAGGATGTGTTGAAAGGGTAATGCCATGCGTCGCCGAATGGGTGAACGGGTGAGCTGCCGAGGGGCCCCGGGGGCGGGGGCCTCATGCTGCGGGGGTACGCAGAAATCGGCCCCCGCCCCCGGGGCCCCTCGACAGCGTGGAGCGGCGAGTGCTGCACAGTAGAAATAAAAAAAGGAGACAAGGACATGAAGGACTGGAACCAACTGCTGCCCAGCAGCCACACCGATAGCTTTGCGCGTGACCGACTGCCGCCAAAGGTCCAGCTGCCCGTGTTCATCGCCGATCGGCCTGAGCTGGACTACCCGGATGTGATCAACTGCGCGGTGGAACTGGTGGATCGGCACGTGGGCGAGGGACGGGGTGAACGCATTGCGCTGCATGGCGTGAGCGACTTCAACAAGGGCGGTGGCGATTTCAGTTGGACGTATGCGCAGTTGCAAGACAAGAGCAACCGGATCGCCCAGGTGCTGACCCATGACATGGGCCTCGTTCCCGGCAACCGCATTTTGCTGCGCGGCGGCAACAGCCCCATGATGGCCGCTTGCTTGCTGGGCGCGCTCAAGGCGGGCCTGGTGGCGGTGCCCACCATGCCGCTGTTGCGTGCGGGCGAGTTGGCACAAATCATCGACAAAGCGCAGGTCAGCGCCGCCCTGTGCGACAGCCTATTGGCCGACGAACTGCAGCACTGCATGACGCCCGGTCACGCCAGCCACATGGCCAGCTTGCAGCAGCTGGTGCAGTTCCGCAGCGATGCCCCTGATGGCCTGGAGCAGCGCATGGCACAGCAAAGTGGTGCTTACACCGCCCACCCCACCAGTCGCGACGACGTGTGCCTGATCGCTTTCACCAGCGGCACCACGGGCAAGCCAACGGGCACCATGCACTTCCACCGCGCTGTGCTGGCCATGTGCGATTTGTTCCCGCGCCACATCTTGCAAATGGATGAAAACGATGTGGTCTGCGGCACGCCGCCGATTGCCTTCACTTTCGGATTGGGTGGTCTGCTGGCGTTCCCGCTGCGCTATGGCGCGAGCACCGTGCTGCTCGAAAAGCACACGCCCGAGACCTTGATGCAGACCATTGCCAAGTACCGCGCCACGCAGTGCTACACCGCGCCCACCATGTACCGCCAGATGGCAACGCTGGCCAAGGGCATTGACCTGTCGAGCCTCAAGCACCCCGTCTCGGCAGGCGAGGCCTTGCCCGACGCCACCCGCCAGCTGTGGAAGCAGGCCACGGGCATCGAGATGACCGACGGCATTGGGGGCACCGAAGTGATCCACATCTACATCTCGAGCGCAGGCGCGCAAGTGCGCCCCGGCAGCATCGGTCAGGTGGTGCCCGGCTATGTGGCGCAGATCGTGGGCGACGACATGCAGCCCGTGCCCCCTGGCACCGTGGGGCGGCT
>CAJBLW010000312.1 GCA_903953985.1 uncultured Burkholderiales bacterium | reverse complement strand
GATTGCGTCGCGCTTGCCCACCTGGTAGTCGTACCAACCGGCGCCGGTTTTCTGGCCGTAACGGCCCATCTCACAAAGCAAGTCAGCGGTTTTGCTGTACTTGAGTCCCGGCTTTTCCTGGTAGCGGCGCTTGCGAATCGCCCAGCCAATGTCGTTGCCCGCCAGATCACCCATGCGGAACGGGCCCATGGCAAAGCCGAATTTCTCAACGGCTTTGTCCACCTGCGCGGGGGTGCAACCCTCTTCGATCAGAAAGCCCGCCTGGCGGCTGTACTGCTCGATCATGCGGTTGCCAATGAAACCATCGCACACGCCGGACACCACCGAGGTCTTCTTGATCTTCTTGCCCAAAGCCATCACGGTGGCCAAAACGTCTTTGCCGGTCTTGGCGCCACGCACCACTTCAAGCAGCTTCATCACGTTGGCAGGGCTGAAGAAGTGCATGCCGATCACATCTTGCGGGCGCTTGGTGAACGAGGCGATTTGGTTCACGTCCAGGGTTGACGTGTTGGACGCCAATATGGCGCCGGGCTTCATGACTTCATCGAGCTTCTTGAAGACGGCTTCTTTCACGCCCATTTCTTCAAACACGGCCTCAATCACCAGATCGGCCTGACCAATGTCGTCGTAGCTCAGCGTAGTGGTCAACAGCGCCATGCGCTCTTCGTATTTTTCTGGTTTGAGCTTGCCTTTTTTAACCTGCGATTCGTAATTTTTACGAATGGTGGCCAAGCCTCGGTCCAGTGCGTCCTGCTTCATTTCCAGCATCTTGACCGGTAGGCCCGCGTTCAGGAAGTTCATCGAAATGCCGCCACCCATGGTGCCGGCACCAATGACGGCCACCGACTTGATCTCACGCTTGGGGGTGTCCTCAGGCACATCAGGGATCTTGGACGCGGCACGGTCGGCCATGAAAATGTGCCGCAATGCACGGCTTTCCGGCGTCATCATCAGGTTCATGAAGATTTCGCGCTCGAAGACCATGCCGTCTTCAAATTTCTTCTTGGTGGCGGCCTCTACCGCGTCCACACACTTGGCCGGCGCTGGCAGGTTTTTGGCCATGCCCTTGACCATGTTGCGCGCAAACTGAAAGTACGCGTCGCCTTGTGGGTGCTTGCAAGGCAGCTTGCGCACCAGGGGCAACGGGGAACCATCGGCGTGGGCAGCGGCCACTTTGCGGGCCAGAGCCAGCGCTTCTTCGGGCAGGCTTTCAGCCGACTTCGCCATGGCATCAAACAGCTTTTGGCCGGGTAGCATGGCCAGCATTTCGCTTTTGATGGCTTCGCCGCTGACGATCATGTTCAAGGCGGGCTCGACACCGATCACACGGGGCAGACGCTGGGTGCCACCTGCGCCGGGGATCAAGCCCAGCTTGACTTCTGGCAGCGCCACGCTGGTGCCGGGTGCGGCAATGCGGTAGTGGCAGCCCAGTGCGAGTTCCAGACCGCCGCCCATGACCACAGAGTGGATGGCCGCCACAACAGGTTTGGCTGAATTTTCACAAGCGCTGATCACGCTGAGCAAATTGGGTTCCTGGATCGCCTTGGGCGAGCCAAACTCGCGAATGTCTGCACCGCCCGAAAATGCCTTGCCAGCGCCAGTGATGACGATGGACTTGACGCTGGCGTCGTTGTTGGCTTTTTCCAGACCATCGGTGATGCCGATGCGGGTGGACAGGCCCAAACCGTTGACCGGCGGGTTCATCAATGTGATGACCGCGACATCACCGTGGACTTTGTATTCAGCTGTCATG
>CAJBLW010000311.1 GCA_903953985.1 uncultured Burkholderiales bacterium | reverse complement strand
TGCCTACACCGTATCCAGCCTGTCCACCCTGATCGGCGCGCTGTTTGAAAGCGGTGGCCCTGCTGCCAACGGCAGCATGCGCGCCGTGCAACTGGTGCGTGGGGGCAAAACCGTTACCACCATCGACCTGTACAAATTCATCCACGCCGGCATCACCAGTGAAGACGCTCGCCTGCTGCCCGGCGACGTGATTGTGGTGCCCCCCGCAGGCCCCCGCGTGGCCGTGACCGGCGCCACCGACACCCCTGCCATTTTTGAGCTGGCCAGTGCCGAAGAAAGCATCGGCCAACTGCTGAGCTACAGCGCCGGATCGCAAACCCTGACCACCCCGCACAAAGCCCTGCTCGAGCGCGTCAACAAACAAGACGCCAAAACCCCCCGCGAAGTGCAAGAACGCACCCTGGACGCCAGCGGCCTGAGCACCACCGTGCGCGACGGCGACTTGCTCACCCTGTTCAAGATCAGCAGCCAGTTTGCCAACGCCGTCACCCTGCGTGGCAACGTCGCATCGCCCCTGCGTTATGCCTTCAAACCCGGCATGCGCGTGTCCGACCTGGTGCCCGAAGCCGCCGCCTTGATCTTGCCCGACTACTACAGCCGCAAAAACAGCTCGGTCCAATACGAATCCGGCCGCAACGTCTCGGGTGAGCGTGTGGTCAACGATGTCAAAACCCAGTTGACCGAAATCAACTGGGACTACGCTTCCATCGAACGCCTGGACCCCAAAGCCGTCAAAACCATCCTGATCCCCTTCAACCTGGGCAAGGCCATCAAAGACAAAGACCCCGCCAACAACATCGAGCTCATGCCCGGTGACGTGGTCACCATCTTTGGTGTGGACGACATCCCCGTGCCGCTGGAAAAGCGCACCCAGTTTGTGCGCATCGGTGGCGAAGTCAAAATTCCCGGCATCTACCAGCTCACCTCCGGCGAAACACTGCCCCAGCTGCTGCAGCGCGCAGGCGGCCTGAGCCGTGACGCCTATTTGTATGGCACCGTCTTCAGCCGCGAAAGCACCCGCGCCCAGCAGCAAGACAACCTGAACCAAGCCATCCGCCGCATGGAGGCGCAAATCAATTCGCAGACCGCCACGTCCCTGCAAAACGTCTACGACAAAGAAAACGCCGCCAATATTCAATCCCAACTGGCCGGCCAACGCATGATGCTCGAGCGCCTGCGCAGCCTGCGGGCCAGCGGCCGCATTGCCCTGGAGATGGATGCCGACCGCCCCGAGCTGCCCGCCTTGGCCCTGCAAGACGGCGACGGCATCACCGTGCCCAGCAAGCCCAGCTTTGTGGCCGTGTTTGGTGCTGTGCAGGCCGAAAACTCGTTCATCCACCGCAACAACGCGACCGTGGGCGACTACATCGACAAAGCCGGCCCCACCCGCGAAGCCGACCTGGAAGGGGCCATGCTCATCCGCAGCGACGGCACCGTGCTGGCCAACCGCGCCCAACGCAGCTGGCTGGGCTTGGGCCACAAGGGCTTCTTGGGCACCCGCCTGCAACCGGGCGACTCGGTTTTCATCCCCGAAGTGCTGGACCGCCGCACCGCCTACACCCAGTTCATCCAAGGCGCCAAAGACTGGACCGCCATCCTGTACCAATTCGGCCTTGGCGCCGTCGGTATCAAAGCTCTGCGCAACTGACGCACCCCATCCGCCATGCG
>CAJBLW010000310.1 GCA_903953985.1 uncultured Burkholderiales bacterium | reverse complement strand
CCATGACCAGCGTGCCGTTGACACTGCCCGCCGCGGGGAAAGCCAGCGCCAGCCCGGCAGGCCAGTGTGAAACCATGCCTGGCTTGGGGCAAAAGCCCCACACACCACCGACCACCGCTTGCTTGTCGCCATGTTTCAGGTTCACCCGCAAATCGGTGCCTGCGGCAGACGTCACATGCATTTGTTGCGCAGCACGGAGCTTCTTCATCGCGGCACGCACCACACCTTCGAGCGCCGGATCGGGCACGGTGCGTTCCAAAATTTCAGGATGCTCATTCGACACCATCAACAGACGCGGCATGTGCCCGTCCACGCCCTTCATGATGGCCGGCAACTCGGGCGCGTGCAGCAGGCCTTCGACAGTGCAGTCCACCACCATGTCGGCGCGTGCCAATGCAGCCACCACCGGGCCGAGTTGCTGAATAGCGTCGCTGGCTCCTGTGGAGCGCACGGGCGCTGGTGCTGTCAATGCGGGAGTGGTCAAAGTCACCTCGAACACGCGGGCGCCCATGGCCTCCAGCGCGAGGCGGGCCAAGTCCACGTTGACCCGACGTGATTGGGTTTCGGCCAGAATCGCCACCACCTCACCGGGCTGCACCTTGCACAACGTGAAGGTGCGGGTAAAGGCCGCGAGCCACCTGTTTTCGATTCGTTCCACCAGCATGCTTGTCTCCTTGGCCTGCAGCTCTGAACGGTTCACCTGCAGACATGAATGGTCAGTTTATATGAAAATTCATGCAATTCAACTATCATCCACCCATGCACCAAGCCCCCCCATCTCACATCAAAGCACTCAGTCCAGACTTTGAAACCCCGCATTTCAAGCAAGCACTCTCGCGCTTTGCCACGGGGGTGACCGTCATCACCACTTTTGCGCCAGGCGCACACAAGGGCGATTCGGCCAGCAGCAGCTTTGTGGGCATCACCGCCAGCTCATTCAACTCGGTGTCGCTCACGCCCCCGCTGGTGCTGTGGAGCTTGGGGCAAGGCGCCAGCAGCGCCCCGCTGTTCCATGCAGGCACGCATTACGTGGTGAATGTGCTGGCCGCCGATCAGCTGGATGTCTGCAACCGTTTTGCCTTTGGCAAGGGCGACCGCTTTGCCGACACCGCTTACAAGCTAGGCGAGTCGGGTTTGCCCATTTTGAATGGCGCGCTGGCCTGGTTCGAATGCCACAACCGCAGCCGCCACGAAGAAGGCGACCATGTGATTTTTGTGGGTGAAGTGGAGCGCTGCGGCTTCAGCGATGGCTCGGCCCCGCTCGTTTACCAGGGCGGTCAGTTCAGCACCACGGTTGCACTGTCATGAGCAGTACGCCAGGTTTTGTCGACGATTACCTGGCCTATTTGCTGGCACGCGCCAGCCATTTGATTTCGAGTGAATTCCACGCCGTGGTCGAAGCCAGCGGCCTGACCTTGTTGGAGTGGCGTGTGATGGCCAGCCTGTCGGGCAAAGACAGTTTGAGCATCAACGAACTCGCCAGCATTGTGCTGGCCAAACAACCCACCGTGACCAAGCTGGTGGGCCGCATGCAAGACGCCGGGTGGGTCAAGCGTTGCGACGCCGCTCATGACAAACGCCAAAGTCTGGTGAGCCTCACTGCAGCAGGTCGGCGCAAAGTGCAACCCCTGCTGAAGCAAGCCAAAGCGCACGAAGCGCAGGTGGTGTCGGCCTTGGGCTCGGAACCGGCGCATCAACTCAAGGTCATGCTGGAGAGCTTGATTGCGGCGCATGGCAGTACTTGAGCGGTCAAGGGTACAAGAGCACAGCCAAAATTTAGGCTCTAGGGTGCGAGCAGCCATCCATTGCCGGTCTCTGCGGCAAATGGATATCTAAGACTCAATGGCGGTTTTGCACCGATTGCTGTCAGTCGTGACACGAAGTCACTTTTGGGCGTCCAGCCAGAAGAAGTCACTCGAACTCCGTCGTCACTGCCTCGTCCTCTGACAGGTTTAAGGTGACTAGCTGACAGTTGCAAAGCTCATGATTGCTTCAAGGTGATGACTGTCCACTTTGTATTTGTGCAACGGGGTATTTCCGATCCGATGTGGATAACCATCAACGAGCGAGCCCAAGTACGGATCTTCTCCTCAGGCACTGACCACTGCCGGGCTAGTAATATCGCTCCGCCATCTTCTTCAAAAAAGCTCTTGATGGCCTTGAGCTTGAACTCCGTTTCAAACGTCCTCAAGACCCCCCTTTAAGTTGGCCCAACTCTTGAGGGCCAGTTCAAACCCGGGGCGATTCAACATGTATTCCTCATCGATCAGGCGCTCAAAAATAATTTCGAACGCTTGGT
>CAJBLW010000309.1 GCA_903953985.1 uncultured Burkholderiales bacterium | reverse complement strand
GCCCTTTGCAAGACCTGCGCCGACAGCGCGTGGGCAGCATGAGCTTGGCCCCCTTGGAGCTCGGGCAATGGCGGCAACTGCAAAGCCATGAGCGCTTTTAATCTGTTTTTAATCAGAAAAAAGCCAAAAAAGCTGGATTTACCCTTGAATAATCCCGGTTTATCTCCAATTGGAAACACAGTCTGAGAAAATGACAATTCAGTCAAACCTGCACACAATGCAGTTTTGACCCCACAGGGTGGCCCGAATTGACAGGCCACCAACACGCAGAAAGGAGCCCACCATGCGTTTGAGCACTAAAAGCCGATTTGCAGTCACCGCCATGATCGATGTGGCGTTGCGCGAAGACCGTGGACCCGTTTCGCTGGCCGCGATCAGCACGCGCCACCAGATTTCTTTGTCCTACCTGGAACAACTGTTCAGCAAACTGCGCCAGCACGGCTTGGTCGAAAGCACCCGAGGACCAGGCGGCGGTTATTCGTTGTCGCGCAATGCCGAAAAAATCACCATGGCTGACATTGTGGGTGCAGTAGACGCGCCTACCGAAGAAGAGTCCGCAGCCGAAGGTGGCTGGATGAACAGCGAGCTTTGGGCCAGCCTGAACGAAAAAATGCTAACCCACCTGCAATCCATCAGTCTGCGCCAATTGGTGGCCGAGCAGCGCACCAAGGGCGTGACCGTCGAGCCTGCGCCCGCCCCAGCCGTCAAGCGCGGTGTATTTGCCAAGCCCAAAAGTGCGTTGAAGATCACCGCACCCAACTCGGTGTTTGCGCTGGGCGCCAGCTTGATGCCGTCGCGCGGCTGATCCGCTGTGAAGAAAGCAAAAAACCCGCTTCGGCGGGTTTTTTGTTGTCTGAAAAAGTGTGAAGCTCGCCGATAAGCCGGATTCTGTGCACAGCGGTTGCCCGCTGCGTGACCGCCATTACTCTGGGCCAGGGGTTGCCCACCCGGCTCGGTGCTACCTACCCGCCAACTCACCCCGCGGAACCACAGGGAGAAGGAATGCGGCGAACCGCGCCCCTTCAGGAAGGCCTACTTGGTATTGCTGCGCGTAGAGATTGCCCGTTTCACCCGAACTCAATCGGCTCGTCTCTGTTGCTCTGATCCTCACCTCACGGTGGAGAGGTATTACCTCCTACGCTGTCCTGTGCAGTCCGGACGTTCCTCCAGTGCCTCCTTTCGGAGATTGCACCAGCGACGGTCTGGCGTGCTTCACAGCTTGATTATCGCTTGCGCGCGTGAGCTGATACCTCAAGAGGTCTGAGTTTTCACGCACAATGATTTTTTGCAACGCCTTTTGGCACCGGAGACACGCCATGAAAGCCCACACCATCCTCAACACCATCGGCAACACGCCGCATGTGCGCATCCAACGCCTCTTTGGCGCAGATGCCAATGTGTGGATCAAGTCCGAGCGCAGCAACCCGGGCGGGTCGATCAAAGACCGCATCGCGCTGGCCATGGTGGAGGACGCCGAAAAATCCGGCACCTTGAAGCCTGGCGGCACCATCATTGAGCCCACCTCGGGCAACACCGGCATCGGCCTGGCCATGGTGGCAGCCGTCAAAGGCTACAAATTGGTGCTGGTCATGCCCGACAGCATGAGCATCGAGCGCCGCCGCTTGATGTTGGCCTATGGCGCGAGCTTTGACCTGACGCCCCGCGAAAAAGGCATGAAGGGCGCCATCGGCCGGGCCGAAGAACTGGTAGCCAGCACACCCGGCGCATGGATGCCCCAGCAGTTTGAAAACCCCGCCAACATCGATGTGCATGTGCGCACCACAGCGCAAGAAATTCTGGCCGATTTCCCCGAGGGCATTGATGCCCTCATCACCGGCGTGGGCACAGGCGGCCACCTGACCGGCGCAGCCCGCGTGCTCAAGGCCAAGTTTCCGAATCTCAAGGTGTTTGCGGTCGAGCCTGCGGCATCGCCCGTGATCTCTGGCGGCTCCCCGGCCCCCCACCCCATTCAAGGCATTGGCGCGGGCTTCATTCCGAAAAACCTGGACACCGGCCTGCTCGACGGCGTGATCCAGGTCGACGCCGAATCCGCACGCGAATTCGCCCGCCGCTCGACCCGCGAAGAAGGCATGCTGGTCGGCCTTTCCTCAGGCGCGACCCTGGCAGCCATCGCCCAAAAACTGGCCGAATTGCCTGCGGGGGCCACGGTGCTGGGTTTCAACTACGACACGGGCGAGCGTTATTTGTCGGTAGAGGGGTTCCTGCCCAATTGACCTCCGCACGGGGATAATCAGCGCTTCTTGCTTGATAACCACAAGCCACAGAGGTGCCCATGATCCGAATTTCCGAACTCAAACTCCCCCTTTCGGCCCTGCCGGTTGAAGTGCCTCGCGCGGCCGATGCCGCTTCAGAGACCGATGAAGACCGCCTGCCCACGCCGCACCCTGAAGCAGCGCTACGCCAATTGGCGGCCCAGGCGCTGGGCGTGGCCGCAACAGACATCGCCACACTGCAGGTTTTCAAGCGCAGCTTCGATGCCCGCAAGGCTGAGCTGCTGGCGGTGTACATCGTGGACCTGGCCCTGACCCATGCGCAGGTCGAAACAAACTTGCTGCAACAGTTCGCCGGCCATCCCCACATCCAAGCCACCCCCGACATGGCCTGGCACTCACCTTGCCAAGCGCCAGACCATTTTGGCGAACAAGAAGACCAACGCCCCGTGGTAGTGGGCTTTGGGCCTTGCGGCATGTTTGCGGCGCTGGCCTTGGCGCAAATGGGCTTCAGACCCATCGTGCTCGAGCGCGGCAAGCCGGTGCGTGAACGCACCAAAGACACCTGGGGTCTGTGGCGCAAGAAAGTGCTCAACCCCGAGAGCAATGTGCAGTTTGGTGAAGGCGGTGCAGGCACCTTCAGCGATGGCAAGCTCTACAGCCAGATCAAAGACCCGCGCCACCTGGGACGCAAGGTCATGGACGAGTTCGTGAAAGCAGGAGCGCCTGCCGACATTTTGTATGCTGCGCACCCGCACATCGGCACCTTCAAACTGGTCAAGGTGGTTGAGCACATCCG
>CAJBLW010000308.1 GCA_903953985.1 uncultured Burkholderiales bacterium | reverse complement strand
CCGATGAGTGGCAGGCGGCCGATCCGGTCTTGAAAGACCCCGAAACCATTTACAAGTGAGCGCCCCAAGCCTATGACCAACCAGGACATCCTTGACCGCCTCGCGGCCGTGGTCGAAAGCCGCAAACCCGCCAACGGCGGCGACCCCGAGAAAAGCTATGTGGCCCGCCTGCTGCACAAGGGGCCGGACGCCTTTTTAAAGAAGATCGGCGAAGAAGCCACCGAAACAGTGATGGCCGCCAAAGACGTGGACCATGGCGGGGACAAAGCCAAGCTGGTGGGCGAGGTGGCCGATTTGTGGTTCCACACCATGATCGCGCTGGCGCACTATGGCTTGACGCCCGCCGACGTGGTCAATGAGCTGGCCCGCCGTGAAGGCCTGAGCGGCCTGGAAGAAAAAGCCCTGCGCAAAGTTCAAGAGCGTGAGCGCTTGGGCGATTAGACATGAACGACCAACCCATCGACGACAGCACCCGCACCATCAGCTGGGTCAGCTACATCCTGCACCTGATTGTGGCGGTGAGTGCCGTGATTCCCGGGGCGCAGATGGGCCCGGCCTTGTTGGTGGTGGCGCTGATCATTGATTTGGTCAAAAAGGGCGATACCGCAGGCTGGGAAGCCACGCATTTCGGCTACCGCATCCGCACCGTGATCTGGGCGGCTTTGCTGTACTTGATCACGGCACCATTGTTTTTGTTGATGTTTTTCCCTGGCTGGTTGGCTTGGGTGGCCATTTCCATTTGGTTTTTGTACCGCATCGTGCTGGGCATGGTGCGTCTGAACGGGCAGCGACCCGTGATGGATTGATCTTTTTTAAGCTGAGCAGACCATGACCGACGACCACTGTATTTTTTGCAAAATCATTGCGGGCAAGATTCCTTCGCGCAAGGTGCATGAGGATGAGCATGTGTTCGCCTTCCACGACATCAACCCCTGGGCACCCATCCATTTCTTGATCATTCCCAAACTGCACATCCCTTCGATGGTGCAGCTGGCCCCCGAGCACGCCGCTTTGATGGGGCACATGATGACCTTGGCCCCCAAGCTGGCCGCGCAGGAGGGGTGCAACCCGTACCCGGAGGGCGGTTTCCGCACAGTGATCAACAGCGGGACCGAGGGCGGCCAAGAAGTGCACCACCTGCACATGCACATCATGGGCGGTCCCCGGCCATGGTTGAGGGGTTGAAACGGCGCTTTCTCGCCCCAAATCCTTCCTTCCTCAGGGCCGATCCGATGCCGGGTGTCGATCCCCTTAGAATCCATTCATTAACAGGAGAGTTTCATGGGTACTTTTTCCATTTGGCACTGGCTGATCGTGCTGTTGATCGTGGTCATGGTGTTCGGCACCAAAAAGCTCAAAAACATGGGCTCTGATTTGGGTGGAGCGGTTAAGGGCTTCAAAGATGGCATGAAGGAAGGCGGCGTCAAGCCTGAAGATGGTACGGCGCCCATTGCCGGTCAGGTCACAGCTTCGACCACGGCTCAAACCGAGAAGACCACCATCGACGTTGAAGCCAAGACCAAGCCTTGATGGTTGAACGACTGAACGCTGCATTGTGCTTGACTTAAGTTTTTCGAAAATGGCCCTCATCGGGGTGGTGGCGTTGATCGTCATCGGCCCCGAGAAGTTGCCCAAAGTGGCCCGCACGCTGGGCGCTTTGCTGGGCAAAGCGCAGCGCTATGTGTCAGACGTCAAGGCCGAGGTCAACCGGTCCATGGACCTCGAAGAACTCAAAAAGATGAAAGAGACCATGGAGACGGCGGCTCGCGATGTTGAGCAAACCGTTCAGACCACGGCTTCTGATTTTGAAAAAGACTGGGCCGACACCACGGCAGGGCTGAACAGCGATTTACCCGCCATCGAGCCACCGCCGCCTTACTACAAACGTCCCGAGAAAAACTGGCGTCTCAAGCGGGGTGCGATGCCCCAGTGGTACAAAGCCCGTTCCGGGGTACGCACCAAAGCCTTGTCGGGTGCTGCCCGCGTGGCCCGTTACCGGCCCAAGCCTCTTAATTCCTTTTGACGTTGGCGCGCTTGCTGCGCGCCCGCTTGACTGACCTATCCAATGTCTGAAACCCCTTCCCAGCCCGACGACGAACTCAAAGGTTCAGAGCAACCTTTTGTGGCGCATTTGATCGAGTTGCGAGACAGGTTGATGTGGGCCGTGGCTGCTGTGGCTGTGGCCGCTGCTGTTTTGGCCATTTTTCCGGGTCCTGGCAATTTGTATGACATCTTGGCGGCTCCCCTGGTGGTGCATCTGCCCAAAGGTGCCACCTTGATCGCGACGTCGGTGATTTCGCCTTTCATGGTCCCGCTCAAAATATTATTGATGGCCGCGTTCCTGATCGCCTTGCCGGTGGTGCTCTACCAAGTATGGGCCTTCGTTGCCCCTGGTTTATACAGCCACGAGAAAAAGCTGGTCATGCCTCTGGTGGTTTCGAGCACGCTGCTGTTTTTCATCGGGGTGGCTTTTTGTTATTTCTTTGTGTTCGGTCAGGTGTTCAGCTTCATTCAGAGCTTCGCCCCCAAGAGCATCACCGCTGCGCCTGACATTGAGGCCTATTTGAGCTTCGTGTTGTCCATGTTTCTGGCCTTTGGTCTGGCTTTTGAAGTGCCGGTGGCCGTGGTGGTGTTGGCCCGAATGGGCGTGGTCACCGTGCAAAAGCTCAAGGATTTTCGGGGCTACTTTGTGGTGCTGGCTTTTGTGATTGCCGCTGTGGTCACGCCGCCCGATGTGGTATCGCAACTGGCGCTGGCCATACCCATGTGTTTGCTCTACGAGCTGGGCATCTGGGCTGCGCAAATCTTCATCAAGCATACGCAGACCCCGGACGCGGCTGCAGATGGCAGTTGATGTTCGTATTCGGAAGTCTAACGGAAAAGGGCCGTCAGGCCCTTTTTTCATGCTCACCCCAAAGCCTGAATGTCTTTCAAGGCGCTTTTCTTTTGGGGGAGGGCCTTTCCGCAGGGGTTAGACGCAAGGACAGTTTGGCTTGTTGACGCCATATCAGCACCTCGGCGGGCTCGCCTGGCTTCAGGCTGGCGACCTGATTGAGCAGGTCTGACACGCTGCCCACTGGTTGCTTGCCTACTTGCAGAATCACGTCCCCGGGACGAACGCCAGCTTTGGCTGCCGGGCCGTTTTGCAACACACCGGTGATGACGACGCCCTGTAATCTTTGATCGGGTTTTACCTTGGGAAGCTGAAAGCTTTCGGCCAGTTCCGGGGACATGTCTTGAGGTTCAACCCCGATCCAGCCCCGAACGACCTTGCCGTTTTGCAGCAAATCCTGCATGACCTGTTTAGCCGTCGAGATCGGGATGGCAAAGCCAATGCCCATGCTGCCACCTGAGCGGGAGTAGATGGCGGTGTTGATGCCCATGAGGTGGCCATTCACATCGACCAGCGCCCCGCCGGAGTTGCCAGGATTGATGGCGGCGTCGGTCTGGATGAAATTTTCAAAAGTGTTGATGCCCAATTGGCTGCGGCCCAAGGCGCTGACGATGCCCGAGGTCACGGTCTGTCCCACGCCAAAGGGATTGCCAATGGCCAGCACCACATCGCCCACTTGCAAGTCTTGCAGCTGACCAAGAATAATCACGGGCAGTTTGTCCAGTGAGATTTTCAGCAAGGCCAGATCGGTGTCCGGGTCCGTGCCAATCACTTTAGCCAGCGTCTTGCGGCCATCGCTGAGCACCACCTCGATGTTGTCGGCATCTTCGATGACATGGTTGTTGGTCAGGATGTGACCCTCGGCGCTGACAATCACGCCGCTGCCCAGGCCACCCGGGTTCTGCTCTTCCTGTTCACCGTAGAAAAACCGGAACCAAGGGTCTTGCCCATGCGGGTTTTGGCTTTTGCCTTGACGGGTGTTGATGCTCACAACCGCTGGGGAGGCTTTTTGCGCTGGCGCGCTCAGACTGCCGACGGGACGGTTGCCGCTGACAGCCGCTGGCGCTTGCAGCAATGTCATGCCGTCCACCGAGCGTTGGGCACCGCGCAACCATTCAGGCTGGAGCGTGGCCACCACAAACCAGATGGCCAACAAAACGGTCACCCATTGGGAGAATAAAAGCCAATAACGTTTCATGGTTGCAGATTGTCCTTGATTCGGTTGAGTCGCACTTCCAACAGTGCGCATCAACCAGCACAGACGCAAGGACGTGATTCTGTCCGACCTGAGCCACAATGGCACATCCAAGCCAAGTCAAATCAGCCATCATGACCAATGCCAAAACCCTGGGCCAGGCTTTTGATGCCTTGCTCCAGCCCGAAAAGTTCCGCGATTACGGCCCCAACGGCCTGCAGGTCGAAGGCGATCGAGAGGTGCGGCTGCTGGTCAGCGGTGTCACCGCCAGCCGCGCCCTGATCGAAGCGGCCATTGACGCCCAAGCGGACGCCATCGTGGTGCACCACGGCTTGTTCTGGCGTGGCCAAGACGGGCGTATCACGGGCTGGATGCGTGAGCGTTTGCGTTTGTTATTGGCCCATGGCATTCACTTGTTTGCTTACCACCTTCCGCTGGACGCCCACCCCGAACTGGGTAACAACGCCCAACTGGCCCGTGTGCTCGGATTGAAGGTCGATGGCCGTTTTGGCGAACAAGACTTGGGTTTTGTCGGGGCGGGTGCACAGACTTGGGCACGGCCTCAGGCCCTGGCCGAGCATGTGACAGCCGTGCTGGGGCGCCCGGTGACCTGCGTGGGGGGCGGCGATCGGCCTGTTCGACGGGTGGCCTGGTGTACGGGCGGTGCACAGAGTTACTTCGAGTCGGCCATTGCCCAAGGCGTGGATGCGTTCATCACCGGAGAAATTTCCGAGCCGCAAGCCCATCTGGCGCGTGAAACCGGCGTAGCCTTTTTGGCCTGCGGCCACCATGCCACCGAGCGCTATGGCGCAGCTGCCTTGGGCGCGCATGTGGCGCAGGCGCTTGGCATAGCGCACCGTTTCATCGAGATCGACAACCCGGCCTGATGCCGCCCTTTTGCGCCATGAACCTGCCTGAACTGACTCGCCCCGTCGCCATCACACCCGGTGATCCCTGTGGCATTGGCCCCGAAATCATCGCCCGGGCATGGTGCATTGCCCCTGATGTGACTCGGGGCTGCTTTGTGGCGGGCGATGTGGGTCTGATGCGCCGCGCCATGGCCTTGGTTCAGCCGTCAGTGAGCTACCCAGTTTGCGAAATCGAAACCGCTGCCCAAGCTCTCCACGTCCCCCCACGGTGTTTGCCTGTGCTGCAGGTGGTGCCGGTGGCGCCCGAGATGCCCTGGGGTCAAGTCGATGGCTTGGCCGGTCAATTGGCGGGCGATGCCGTCCTCTGGGCTACGCGTGCCGCCTTGCTAGGGGAGGTATCAGCGCTTGTTACCGCCCCTTTGCACAAGGAGGCTTTGCATGAGGCAGGTGCCCCCTACGACCAATACCCTGGCCACACCGAGTTGCTGCAGGCCGAGGCGGCCCGGCATGCGGGGGTGACACTTTCGCAAATGCCCGTGCGCATGATGTTGGCCAACGACGAGTTGCGAACGGTGCTGGTCAGCATTCATGTGTCCTTGCGCGAGGCGCTCGATGCTATCACTTTGGACCGGGTTTTGGAGACTTTGCGAATCACCCACAAGGCTTTGACCGCTTTGCTGGGCCGCAGGCCACGCATCGCGGTGGCGGGTGTCAATCCGCACGCGGGCGAGGGCGGGTTGTTTGGACGGGAAGAGATCGAGGTCTTGCAGCCAGCCTTGTCGCAGGCCCGCCAAGAGGGGTTGGATGTTTACGGCCCTTTTGCGCCCGACACGGTGTTCATGCGAGCCCGCCAAAAACCGGGTGTGCAAAGGGAATTTGATGTGGTGGTGGCCATGTACCACGACCAGGGCTTGATCCCGGTGAAATACCTGGGTGTGGAGCAGGGGGTGAACGTGACCCTGGGTCTTCCCCTGATCAGAACCAGCCCGGACCACGGCACGGCCATGGACGTAGCCGGGCAAGGATTGGCAGATGCCAGCAGCATGGTCCAGGCCATCCGCATGGCGCGTCAGCTGGTGGTGGGCAAGGCGCATGGCGACGCCTCAGCCCGAAAGTTTTAGGCCTTGTTTTTCAGGCTGTCGCGAATTTCACGCAGCAGCATCACGTCTTCAGGTGTGATGGGGGCGGCTTCCGGTGCGGCAGGGGTGGGTTCACTGGCTTTGAGGCGGTTTATCTGGCGCACCATCACAAAAATGACGAAAGCCAAAATAAAGAAGTTCAAGGCGACCGTGACAAAACTGCCATAGGCAAAAACGGCCCCCAGCTTTTTGGCCTCTGCCAATGGCAAACTGGCTGCTTGACCGCCCAGCGGCAGGTAGTAATTGGCGAAGTCGAGCCCACCAAACACAAGGCTCACCAACGGCATGATCATGTCGGCCACCAAAGAGTCCACGATCTTGCCAAAGGCCGCACCGATGATCACGCCCACAGCCAGATCAATGACATTGCCCTTCACGGCAAAAGATTTGAAATCTTGAATAAATGACATATAAAAATTCCAGAAATGAATAATAAGATAGCTATTGTGCCCGAGTCAGCCTAAAGCTGATGCGACTTGTAAGTCGGTTGTTTGTTTCACTCCGCTACAATCGCGGGTTGACCCTGATAACGACTCGCTAAGAGGATTCCCATGAGTGACACCCCAGTCGACAGCAGCAAGCGGACGTGGCTGATTGCCTCCACTTGCGCAGGTGCCGTAGGCGCTGGCTTTGTGGCCACCCCCTTCGTCAGCAGCTTCCAACCATCCGAGCGGGCCAAAGCGGCCGGTGCTGCCGTCGAGGTGGACATTTCCGCCTTGAACCCGGGCGAAAAGCTCACGGTCGAATGGCGCGGCAAACCCGTGTGGATCATGAAGCGCTCGCCTGAGCAGCTTGAATCCCTGAAAAAAATCGAGGGCCAACTGGCCGATCCTTCCTCGAACCGTACTGCGTATCCCACGCCTGAGTACGCCAAGAATGGCCACCGCTCGATCAAGCCCGAAATCATGGTGGCTGTGGGCATTTGCACCCACTTGGGTTGCTCGCCAGCCGATAAGTTCGCCGCAGGCCCTCAGCCTTCACTGCCTGATGACTGGAATGGCGGCTTCCTGTGCGCATGCCATGGCTCCACTTTCGACCTGGCTGGCCGCGTGTTCAAGAACAAGCCCGCACCTGACAACCTCGAAGTGCCGCCTCACATGTACCTGTCTGACACCAAGCTGATCATTGGTGAAGACAAGAAGGCTTGATGGAGAACAACATGGCTCAATTCAAAGAAATTTCTCCGAACGCCCCCGCTGGCGAAAAGCTGCTCAATTGGGTGGACAACCGTTTTCCGGCGTCCAAGCTTTACAAGGACCATTTGTCTGAGTATTACGCGTCCAAGAACCTGAATATTTGGTATGTGTTCGGCGCACTGTCGCTTTTGGTGTTGGTGATCCAGATCGTGACCGGCATCTTTTTGGTCATGCATTACAAACCAGACGCAGCACTGGCGTTTGCCTCGGTCGAGTACATCATGCGCGATGTGCCCTGGGGTTGGTTGATCCGCTATATGCATTCGACCGGGGCCTCGGCGTTCTTCATCGTCGTCTACATGCATATGTTCCGCGGCTTGATCTATGGCTCCTATCGCAATCCGCGCGAACTGGTCTGGATCTTTGGCTGTGCCATTTTCCTGTGCCTGATGGCCGAGGCTTTCATGGGCTATTTGCTGCCCTGGGGCCAGATGTCCTACTGGGGCGCCCAGGTGATCGTCAACCTGTTT
>CAJBLW010000307.1 GCA_903953985.1 uncultured Burkholderiales bacterium | reverse complement strand
GGCGATGTGCTCGAATTCGGCATGGCCTGCCACTCGGGCGGCACGCTTGAATTGTTCATCGATCCGGTGATGCCCTCAGCCACCTTGACGGTGGTGGGCGACTCGCCAGTGGCGCGTGCGCTGGTCGGCCTGGCCCCCCGTGTAGGCCTGCGCGTGGCGGTGGTGGCGCAGGGCGCGCAGGCTGCAGACTTTCCGGATGCTGACACCGTGCTGGACAGCGACGATGTCTCTGAAGTGAGCGCCCGTTTGGCATCGCCCTTTGTGGTCGTGGCCACACAAGGCCGCCGCGATGTGCAGGGCCTCAAAGCCGCGTTGGCCTTGCAGCCGCAAGGCCTGTGGTTTGTGGCCAGTGCGCGCAAAGCGGCTGTGCTGCTCGATTCGCTGGTCGCCAGCGGTGAAGATCCCGCAGCTGTGGCCCGCATCGTAGCCCCGGCCGGCGCGATCATTGGCGCGCAAACGCCCGAAGAAATTGCCTTGTCGGTGCTGACCTCGGTGGTGGCAGCGCGGCGTGGGCGCGAGACTTTGGTGCCTCAGGTTCAGGCTGCTTTGGTTGCTTCCAGGGCTTCAGTGTCGTCTGAAGCGGCTGTGCCATCTTTAGAAGCTTCTGCTGCTGGGTCGTCTTCTTGCTGCTCGACAACTGCGGCCAGCGAGCCCAAGGAGGCCGCAAGCGAGAAGGCCGTCGCACCGGTGGCTGCCAACAGTTGCTGTGGTGGGGCCAAAAAGGCCGCAGCCGCACCCGCAGCCATGGCGTCCGAATCCGGCGTCGTCCCGGCCTTGACAACCGAACCTGCGCTGGCCTTGGTCACTGTGGCAGCATCGGTTAAATCTTCTTGCTGCGGAGGCTGAATATGGGTTGCATTCTCAAAGGCGGTGGGGGCTTGTACAGCCGCGTCACCGTGGGCGCGGTGTTGTTGGCTGCAGGCTCGGGCTCGCGCATGGGGCATCGCCCCAAAAGCCTGCTGGAGTTGGGCGGCGTGCCGCTGATTCGCCGCCAGCTGATCGCGCTGTCGGGCGCAGGTGTTGACGAGGTGGTGGTGGTTCTGGGCCACTACGCTGACCGCATCGAAGAGGTGGTGAAGGAGTTCCCCGTCACGCTGGTGCGCAACCCTGACCCGGATGCCGGTCAAATTTCATCCTTGCGTTTGGGCCTGCAAGCCTTGTCGCCCAAGCTCGATGCGGTGCTGGTGGCCCTGGCCGACCAGCCGCTGATCAACTCACAGGACATCAACGATCTGATCGGGGCCTACAAAAAGCGGCCCACCGACGCGCAAGTCGTGCAGCCCACGGTCGATGGCTTGCCGGGCAACCCGGTCATGTTCAGTGCTGAGGTACGCGACCAGATTTTGGCAGGCGATGCGAATGTCGGTTGTCGCCAATGGCAGTCGGCCAACCCCGAGCAAGTGCACGCTTGGGTCAGCACCAACAACCGTTACCGCACCGATGTGGACACGCTCGAGGACATCGAAGCGCTGGCCGCACGCACCGGGCATCTGCTCAAGTGGCCGGCGGATTGGATGGTCACGGCCTGATCCGGACCTGCGCACCATGCTTCAGCTCGACCCGCTCCACCAGCTTTGGCACACGCCCATCGGTGTGCACCGTTTCGCGCAAGCCGAAGCGGTCAACGAGGTTT
>CAJBLW010000306.1 GCA_903953985.1 uncultured Burkholderiales bacterium | reverse complement strand
GAGCACCTGACGCTGCTGCAAGGGCTGGCCATCGCGCTGGTGATGACCGCCTCCATGGGCACGGCCTGGTCGGCGGGTCAGGACAGGCGGGTCACGCCCGGCAGTGGGCAAGCGTAAATCGCGTTGCGGATGGCCGCAATGGCTTCGTAGCGGGTGTAGCTGCGCCGCCAGGCCAGCACCACTCGGCGCGTGGGTGGCTTGCCGCCGGCCGGGTCGACGATGGGCAAGTAGCGCACGGGCGATTCGTGTCGCCCGCCCGAGCGCTTGTGCACCGGCTTGAGGTCCGGCACCGACATGCGCGGCACCAGCGTCACGCCCATGCCTGCGGCCACCATGTGTTTGATGGTCTCCAGCGATGAGCCCTCAAACGTCTTGCGAATGCCATCGGTCTGGCTGGCGTAGCGGGCAAACTCGGGGCACACCTCCAGCACATGGTCGCGAAAGCAATGGCCTGCGCCCAGCAGCAGCATGGTCTCGTTTTTAAGCTGCTCGGGGGTGATGAACGCCTCTTTGGCCAGCGGGTGGTTCAGTGGCAAGGCGGCCATAAAGGTCTCGTCGTACAAGGGCGCAATGGCCAGACCCGACTCGGGAAAAGGCTCGGCCAGGATGGCGCAATCGAGCTCGCCCGTGCGCAGCATCTCCAGCAGGCGCACGGTGAAGTTCTCTTGCAGCATCAGCGGCATTTGCGGAATGTCTGTGATGATCTGGCGCACCAGATCGGGCAGCAAATACGGCCCGATGGTGTAGATCACGCCCAGCCGCATGGTGCCCGACAGCGGGTCTTTGCCGCGCTTGGCGATTTCCTTGATCTCGGCGGCTTGCTCCAGCACGCTTTGCGCCTGACGCACGATCTCTTCGCCGAGCAGCGTCACCGACACCTCGCTGGCGCTGCGCTCGAACAGCTTGACCTCCAGCTCTTCTTCGAGCTTTTTGATGGCCAGCGACAGCGTGGGTTGCGACACAAAGCAGGCCTCGGCAGCTTTGCCAAAATGCTTTTCGCGGGCCACGGCCACGATGTACTTCAGTTCGGTCAGGGTCATGGGCGTTATTTGAACATCAAGCCTTGAGGTACTCGGATTTTCCGCCCAACCAGCGGCCAATGTGCCGCTCGGCCAAACCTGCGTGTCGGTCCAGCATCTGCGGCGCCAGCGCCCGCGCCCAGTCCAGCAAATGCCCATCGGTCTCCAGATCGGCAAAGCGCAGCAAAGGTGCACCCGACTGCCGCGCCCCCAAAAACTCACCTGGCCCCCGAATCTCCAAGTCGCGCCGGGCGATCTCGAAGCCGTCATTCGTCTCGGCCATGGCGCGCAGGCGATCGCGTGCGGTCTCGCTCAGTCGACCACCTTCGGGCGTGCCGTACAGCAGCACACAGGCCGAAGCCGCCGCACCGCGTCCCACCCGACCGCGCAACTGGTGCAGCTGGGAGAGGCCAAAGCGCTCGGCATGCTCAATCACCATCAGCGAGGCATTGGGCACGTCTACCCCCACCTCGATCACCGTGGTGCTGACCAGCACGCCCATCACGCCCGCAGTGAAGAGCTCCATCACCGCTTTCTTTTCGGCCACCGGCATGCGCGAATGCAGCAAGCCGACCATCACCCCCGGCAGTGCCTCGCTCAGGTCGGCGTGGGTTTCGGTGGCGTTGGTCAGGTCCAGCGCTTCGCTTTCTTCGATCAGCGGGCACACCCAATACACCTGACGCCCCTGCTGCAACTGCGCGCCAATGCGCTCGACCACCTCGTGGCGGCGGTGGTCGGACACTACCCGGGTCACGATGGGCGTGCGCCCCGGGGGCAGCTCGTCAATGACCGACACATCCAGGTCGGCGTAATAGCTCATGGCCAGCGTGCGCGGAATGGGCGTGGCCGTCATCATCAGCATGTGCGGCTCCATGCCCGGGGCCTGCATCTTGCCGCGCAAAGCCAGGCGCTGGGCCACACCAAAGCGGTGCTGCTCGTCAATGATCGCCAGCCCCAAGCACTTGAACTTGACGTGCTCTTGAATCACCGCGTGCGTGCCCACCACCAGCGCGGCCTCGCCCGACTCGATCAAGGCCAGCATGGTGGCGCGCTCTTTTTTCTTTTGGCTGCCAATCAGCCAGGCCACCTTCACACCCAGAGGCTCTAGCCAACCCACCAGTTTGGCAAAGTGCTGGGTGGCCAAAATCTCGGTGGGGGCCATCAGGGCGCATTGCCAACCCGCGTCAATCGCCACCATGGCAGCCAGCGCCGCGACCACCGTTTTGCCCGCGCCCACATCGCCTTGCAGCAAACGGTGCATGGGCACGTCGCGGGCCAAGTCTTTGGCAATCTCGCGGCCCACGCGCTGCTGGGCCTTCGTCAAGCCAAAGGGCAGGGCGGCCAGCAGTTGGTCGTGCAAAGCAGCTCGCTTCATCTTCAAGGCCGGGGCGCGCAACAGATCGCGCTCGCGCTTGGCCGTGAGTTGCGACAACTGCTGCGCCAGCAACTCCTCGCACTTCAGGCGAACCCAAGCCGGGTGGCTGCGGTCTTCCAATGCGGCCAGCGACACATCGGGCGTGGGGTGGTGCAAAAACTGCAGCGCATCGCGCAGCGTCCATGCACCACGCGGGTCGGGCCAAGCGATGCCCGGGGGAAGGGTCTCGCTCAAGTCGGCATGGTTCAGCCCAGTGATCACTGCACGGCGCAAATACGCTTGGGCCAAGCCCGCCACGGTGGAATACACCGGTGTCAGCGCCTCGGCCAGGTTGCCACCCGCCGCCTTGAACGTGGGGTGCATCATGGTCAGCCCCATGAAACCGCCCTTGACCTCACCCCGCGCCCGAATGCGGTTGCCCACCGACAGCGCCTTTTGGTGCGAAGGGTAAAAGCTGAAAAACCGCATCACGCAGGTGTCCGATCCATCGTCCACCGTCACCAACAGCTGCCTGCGCGGGCGCTGCGTGATCTCGCACGCCGTCACGGTAGCCTCTATTTGTGCGGTATCGCCCTCGCGCGCATCGCGCAGCTTCACGATGCGGGTCTCGTCCTCGTAGCGCAGCGGCAGGTGCAGCGCCAGATCGATGTCGCGCTTGAGGCCGAGCTTGATCAGCGCCTTTTGCGGGGCGCTGAGCGTTTTGGCGGCAGGCGAGGGGGCTTTGTCGGGCATGGCCTGATTGTGCCGTGTGTGACCCGGTTTGACACTTGCTCCTGGCGGGGGGAGTTTCTATATTTAAAGACCATGAAAATCCCTCATCACACGATCGATTTTCATGGTCAATGTTAATATAGCGGCATGTTCATAGAACG
>CAJBLW010000305.1 GCA_903953985.1 uncultured Burkholderiales bacterium | reverse complement strand
CGTCAGGTTTGTCGTGATCAGCACGCTGACCCGTTCATACAGCTTGGACAGCAAGTGAAACAGCAAGGCCCCTCCGGCTTGGCTGAACGGCAAGTACCCCAACTCATCAAGCACCACCAAGTCCATGCGCGACAAACTCAGCGCAAGGCGTCCCGCCTTGCCTTGCGCCTTCTCCTGCTCCAGCGCATTGACCAAGTCCACCGTTGAGTAGAACCTGACCTTTTTGCCGTGTTGCGTCAGCCCCGAGATACCCAGCGCCGTGGCCAGATGCGTTTTGCCCGTGCCCGGCCCCCCAATGAGCACCACGTTTTGCGCATCCTGCGTGAACGACAGATCGGCCAGTTTGTGCACCAATGCCCTGTCCACTTGCGAGGCCTCAAAGTTGAACCCCGCCAGATCCCGGTGTACAGGGAAGCGGGCGGCCTTGGTTTGATGTGCAATCGATCTCATGTGGCGGTTGACTGCTTCTGCTTGCAGCAAGTGCTCAAGCAGCCAGCGAGATGTCCCCAGCTCTGCACTGCCGCCTTGCTCCACCAGATCCGCCCATGCCATGGCCATGCCGCTCAGTCTGAGACCCTTGAGTTCGGCCTGGATGTCCCGCTGCGTTGGTCTGTGCTCAGTCATAGCTCACCTCCACGCTGGACCGCAGGCCGTCATAGCGCGCCGTGTTGGCCAGTGGCACCTCACTGAGCTGCAGAGATGTTTCGGCTTGCTGCGGCATCGGTGGACTGCTCAACCGCGCCAACACGTTGCGCACATGCTCAACGCTGATGCCACCGTTGGGAGTGGCACCTTCCAGCAAAACCTCCACTGCCACCAATACAGCGTCCAGCCCCGCTTGCGGCACCACGGCCAGCACCTGGGCCATCACCCGGTCACCTCCCGCATGGCGCAACAACGACTGCCTCAGCCTCAGCAGCGCAGGCGGCAAGTCCATAAATGGCGTGCCATTCCTCAGCGCCCCCGGCTTGCGCTGCACCAGATCGATGTAATGCTGCCAGTCATAGCTGATTTGCGCCCGGTTGGTCAGCCTCGTGTGGCTGGCCACGATGGCATCTCGGGCCACCACATCGACTCGGCTCGGATACAGCCTAGTACTCACCATCTGCCCAGCCCACTCGCACGGCACTGAATACTTGTTGCGCGCCACATTGACCAAACAGGTGCTGCTCACCCGGGCCGGATTCTCCACATACCCATCAAACGGCTCAGGCATGCTCATCAACTGCTCACGCTCCAAATCTAGCATCTCGGCCAGCGTGAACTGCTTGTGCTCCGGGTGCGGTGTTTCGGCCCAGATCGAGCGGCAGCGTTCGGCCAACCAGGCATTGAGCTCCACAAACGAGCCAAAACGCTTTGTGCCAGCCTCTATCCAGATGCGCCTGCGGCTGTCTTGCACGTTCTTCTCCACCACCCCTTTCTCCCAGCCCGAAGCCACGTTGCAAAAGTCCGGCTCAAACAGGTAGTGGCTGCACAGCGCATTGAAGCGGGCATTGACGCTGCGACCTTTGCCTTTCTTGACCTTGTCCACCGCCGTCTTCATGTTGTCGTAAATGCCCCGGCGCGCCACACCGCCCAGCGCAGCAAAACTGCGGGTGTGCGCGTCAAACAACATCTCGTGCCCCTGGCTGGGGTAGGCCACCACCCAGAATGCCCGACTGGCGCACAGCTTCAGGTGCGAGACCTGCATGTGGTGGTACACCCCGCCAATGAGCAACCCTTCCTCGCTCCAGTCAAACTGAAACGCCTCGCCCAGCTCGAAACTCAAAGGCACATACGCCTTGGATGCAGCCTTGCCCTCTTGCTCGCGCCAACCCCGAATGAAATCCGTCAATCGGCTGTAGCCGCCCCGATAGCCCTGCGCCTGCAACTGCGCCAACAACGCCCGCGCACTGCGCCGGGCATGTTTGGGTCGATGGGAATCGGCCTTGAGCGCCTGCACCAACGTCGCCTCAAACGCGTTGAGCTTGGTGAATCCGCTTTGCCTTTTGTATTTGGGAGCCTGGTCGCCTGGGGCTTTGAGCCATTTTTTGACCGTGTTGCGCGACAGCCCCGTGCGCTTGGCAATCTCGCTGTTGGAGAGTTGCTCGCGCAACTTCATGCGCCTGACCTTGCCTATCATTTCCATGGTGATCACCTTCTATCTCTCCTGCTGAATATTTCAGCAGGCCAGTTGAACACCCTGGTCAATTTTGGATCGGCACTTATGCCTTTAGCTGGTCAGTTTTCGGTCGGCGGCAACAGGCAGATTACGAGTACAAAGACGGGATGTTGATTCTTAAGTAAACTCTTAATGGCACCAATAAACACGTCAAAAAAGCCCTACAGTGGCGCTTTTAAAGACGGATAAACCGTGT
>CAJBLW010000304.1 GCA_903953985.1 uncultured Burkholderiales bacterium | reverse complement strand
TGAACACCATGCCACGCCTTTGGGCATGTCACCTTCACCTTCTGTATTCCATTCTGCGGTGGCCCAAAGAACCAAGCGTTTGCTGTTTGGACCCTTGGTGTACACCTTGGCCCTTTACCACCCCTTGCGGCTGGCCGAAGAAGTCTGCATGCTCGACCATTTGAGCGGTGGCCGTTTTCAATTGGGCGTTGGCCGAGGCATCTCGCCCTATGAGCTGGGTTACTACGGTGTCAACCCGGACGAGGCCCATGAACGTTACCTCGAGTCCTTTGAGGTGCTGATGAAGGCTTTGAAGGCGGGTCGTTCAGCCACGCCTGAATTGACCCACGAAGGCAAGTTTTACCAATACAAAGACGTGCCCATGACCTTGGCACCTTTGCAAACCCCGCACCCGCCTTTGTGGTACGGGGTGGGTGACCCCAATGGCGTCAGCTGGTGCGTGGCCAACCGCTGCAATGTGGTGGGCAATGCCCCCCTGGACCGCATGCGGGTGATCACAGACCGTTACCGTGAAGAGTGGGCCGCTGCTGGTCACAGCGCTGACTCGTTGCCTTTGATGGGCACCACACGGCACATGGTGATCGCTGCCACAGACAAAGAAGCCAATGATCTTGCGCGTCAGGCTTACGCACGTTGGTATCAAAGCTTCATGTACCTGTGGGAGAAACACGGCACCAAGCCCGGTGCGTACTTTCCGTCTACTTGGGACGAATTGGCGGGCGCAGGCCGTGCCTTGGCGGGTACGCCGGAAACTGTACGCGAGCAGTTACTGCATCAAATTGAGGCCTCTGGCATCAACTTTGTGCTCACGCGCTTCGCCTTTGGCGACCTGCCATTTGCCGCTTCAAAACGGTCTGTTTCTTTGTTCGCATCGGATGTGATGCCCTGGATTCTTGAGCGCACCGATGCTTTGCAACCCCACTGAGGCTTCACCATGAATCACCAACGCAGCACTTTGATTCGGGCACTGTTGGCCCTTGCCATCGCAGGATCGGGCTCTCAAACGCTCGCTCAGACGGCCAATGCATGGCCCACCAAGCCCGTCAAGATCATCATGCCCAGCTTGCCAGCCGGCAGCCCCGACCGGGTGACGCGCATGGTGGCTGAAAAGCTCGCGGTTCGCTGGGGCCAGCCTGTGACGGTGGAATACAAGCCGGGTGCCACCACGGTGATTGGCACCGATTTCGTGGCGCGATCACCCGCCGATGGCTACACCTTGTTGTCGACTTTCACATCCTTGGTGCAAGCGCCTGCTTTGCTGCCCAAGGTGCCTTGGGACCCTGAGCGAGATTTCACGCCCATTGTTCAGTTCATCCGTTCAGAAGTGGTTTTGCTGGTGCGCAGCGATTCGCCCTATAAAACCATCGCTGAATTCATTCAAGGGGCCAAGACCGCCAAGGCCAGTGGAGCGCCGCTGAACTATGCCTCGTTTGGGAATGCTTCTTCATTTCACATCTATGGCGAAACGCTCAAGCGAGGCGCGGGCATCGACTTGACGCATATCCCCTACAAAGGCGAATCGGCATCGATGGTTGACCTGATGGGTGGGCAGGTGGTGAGTTCATTCAACTCCATTGGTACCGCCATGCCCCACATCAAGAGCGGGCGTGTCCGCGCACTGGCCTTGGTGGGTGCGGTCCGATCCAAGGTTTTGCCCGAGGTCCCCACATTTGGTGAAGCGGGAGTGGCCAAGATGGACACCAGTGGTTGGTTTGGCATGTTGGCACCTGCGGGCACCCCGCGCAGCATTGTGGACAAGATAGCGGCAGACACGGCGCAAATACTGGCCTTGCCAGAAGTGATGGAGGCCTTGCGGGGCCAGGGCCTGGAGCCCACAGGCTTGGGGCCCGATGCGTTTGGCCGTTTCTTGCGTGAGGACCTTATGCGCTGGAAGACCTTGATTCAGGAAGTCGGCGTGAAGGCTGACAGCTGAGTGCTGAACAGTTCTTTCGAAGGATGGCGCACGCTTCAGCGCTGGGTTAACTGTCACCGCAGCGCCAACTGCAGGGCCAGTTGGTTGTGCCGCTCGATCAGCGGCCCCAAGTCCACCGTGGCAATCTCACCTTGTCGCACCACCACGCGGCCATTGACGATGGTGTAGTCGGCGTTGTCGCTGGCGCACAGCAAGAGCGCCCCCACCGGGTCATGCACCGCGCCGCCCGCCATGCTGAGCGTGTCGGTGCGAAACATTGCGATGTCAGCGCAAAAGCCTTCTTTGATTTGCCCCAGCTCGTGCTCGCGCCCCAACACTTCGGCGCCGCCGCGTGTGGCCAAGCGCAGCGCGTCGCGGGGTGTCATCTCGGCGGGGCCTCGGTCACAACCGTAAACGGTGCGCCCGTCTTCGACGCGCGGTGCTTCCATCGCGCGGCCCACTCGCGCCAGCAGCATGGCTTGGCGGGCTTCGTTCAGCAAATGCGCAGCGTCGTTGCTCGCGCTGCCGTCTACGCCGAGGCCAATGGGCACACCTGCGTCCAGCATTTTGCGCAGCGGCAAGATGCCGCTGGCCAGGCGCATGTTGCTGCACGGGCAGTGGGCAATGCCGGTGCGTGTGCGAGCAAACAGATACGTGCCTTCGTCGTCTAGTTTGACGCCATGTGCGTGCCACACATCGTGGCCCACCCAGCCCAAGTCCTCGGCGTATTGCGCAGGTGTGCAGTTGAACTTTTCGCGTGTGTAAGCAATGTCGTGGTCGTTTTCAGCCAAGTGGGTGTGCAGGCGCACGCCGTAGGCGCGGGCGAGCTTTGCCGATTCGCGCATCAGGTCTTGGCTGACGCTGAAGGGCGAGCAGGGGGCCACGGCCACATGCGTCATCGCGCCGAAGCTGGCGTCGTGCCACCGTTCAATCAGGCGCTGGGTTTCTTTCAAGATGGCCGGTTCTTTTTCGACCACGCTGTCGGGCGGCAGGCCGCCTTGCGACTGCCCTACGCTCATGCTGCCGCGTGTGGCCGTGAAGCGCATGCCCATGGTGTGCGCCGCTTCGACACTGTCCTCCAGCCGCACGCCATTGGGGTAAATGTAGAGGTGGTCAGAGCTGGTGGTGCAGCCGCTCAGCAACAACTCGGCCATGGCCACCTGGCCTGAGACACGCACCATTTCGGGCGTCAGGCCCACCCAGATGGGGTAGAGGCCCTGCAGCCAAGAAAACAGCTCGGCGTTTTGCACACCCGGAATCGCCCGCGTGAGCGACTGGTACATATGGTGGTGCGTGTTGATCAGCCCCGGCACCACCACATGGTGTCGGGCGTCGATCACTTCGTCGACTTGCGTGAGGAGTTCGTCGATGTTTTCAGTGACGGGGATGATGCGTTCGATGCTGCCGTCGCGGATCAGCAGCGAGGCGTCTTTCAGTTCGGTGTTCGCATCGTCTTGCGTGGCGATGCAGCGGGCGCGGTGGATCAGCAGCGTGGTCATGGACTTGTCCTGGGCAAAGGGTGAAACAAGTCGCGGCCGAATCCCCTGGCTCCCGCTTGAGCGAGAGAGGGCGAGCACCACGTTGCCGCGCGTCCCGGGCTGTGCAGTGGGACAGATTTTAAGCAGACGCCGCACTTGCGCCACGACGGCTTCGGGCGTGATGTTGAAAAGTTTCTACAACGATGGCGTAAGCGCTGTCATTTCAATTGGCTATCCATAAATCGAATTTGTTGCTTCATGGAGCTGTGTGTGTGCGCATCACCCAGGCGAAAGAATGCATGCGGCGCGCCCGGGTAGACAGCAAGTTGTCCGGTATTGCCCGCTGCTAGCCAACGCGCGTGCATGAAAAGGCTGTCGTCGAGAAGTGCGTCTCTGGTACCAATCGTGAAAAGCGCGGGGCACAAGTTCTGAAGGACACCATAAAGTGGAGAAATATCCGGGTCAAGCAGGTTTCGCTCTCCTGGTAAAAACGCATCGCGAAATTGAACCATGTCGATGGTGCGTAAAAAAAGCCGTTCGTCACCAAAGGCCCTCGCACTGGGCGTCAAGCTCATGTCGAACAGGCCAAAATTGAAGTTTGCACCTGCAAAGGGACAATGGCCCAGTCGTTGGCGCAAGCGCAGCAGGGTGACGGCACTGAGGTGAGCTCCGGCAGATTCGCCGCCAATGAGCAGCTGATCGGTGCCATAAATGTCAGAGCTGTGATCCAGCAGCCACAGTGCCGCTGCCTCACAGTCGTCAGGGGCTGCAGGGTAAGGGTGCTCCGGGGCCAGTCGGTAATGCACACTCAGCACTGCCACGTGCGCATGGTCCGCCAGTGCCAACAGCATGGTGTCTTGCATGTCAGCGCCACCAATGACCCAACCGCCGCCATGGATGTGCAGGTAAACGCCACGCGCTTGGCCTTGGGCCGGCAGAAATTCACGCAAGCGCAAGACGCCAGCCGGGCCATCAATGGTTCGTGTGCTGGCGCGCTCGCTGAAAACCACCGGCGGAAATACGCCTGCCCCCTCGCGTTGGTTCTGGCGAAATGTGGGCGCGCCAATCTCCCACCACTCTGGCAGGGCAGCCATCGCTTGGGCGATCTGCGCGTTTCGCTGGTGAATTTCTGGCGGGATGTTGCCAGGGTGCAGCAAGGCAGGATCCGGGTAGGTGCTCATGGCATGCAATCGGTGGGGGATAAAGGCGCAAAGCGGGCAAGTGATAGGCTGGCCCGCTCTTGTATTGGAACCATCAGCTCAATTGCAAATTGGCCGACTTGACGGCATCACCCAACCACTGCAAGTCTTTGTCGATGATGGCTTTGAATGCGGAACCCCCTGCAAATCGTGCATTCAGTCCCAAAGGGATGTAGCGCTGAGACAAGGCCGGGTTGTTCACGGCAACGCTCATGGCTTTTTCCAGGGTCTCGACGACCGATGCTGGTGTGCCCACAGGCACCGCCAGACCACCCCAGTAATTCACCGTGGGAATATCCAGCCCCTGCTCTTTGGCTGTGGGTAAATCAGGTAAGTAGCCAATGCGTTGTTCCGTCAGGGCAATCACAGGTTTGATTTTGTCTTTGAACTGGATGATCAGTGGCGCTGGCAATGCCATGGCTTGGATCTCGCCTTGGGCCAGAGCCAAGGCACCATCTGGACCACCTTTGAATGGAATGTTGTTCCCCGTGATGCCGACACGTTGCATGATGCTGACCATGGTCAAGTGTTCCATCGAGCCTGGACCTGTAGAGCCATAGTTGAGCTTACCGGGGTTGGCCTTGCCCCATGCAACCATTTCTTGTGTGGTCTTGAACGGCGCATTGTTGGCAATGCAAAGCATGGCATCTGTTGAGCCCATCAACCCCACGGGAATGAGCTGTTTGAGCATGTCAAAACGTTTGAGCGAAGCCTGCACGGCACACATGGTGGCATTGAGATGAATCAGTGTGTAGCCGTCTGCAGGTGCGCTGGTGATGGCCTGGATGCCGATTTGATAAATGCCACCGGGTCGGTTTTCGACCACAAGGCTTTGACCCAGCGGCTGTTGCAGGAATTCACTCAAGATACGAACCGACACATCGGCCGCACCGCTTGCCGGCAAGGGCACGATGATGCGAACGGGCTTGTTGGGGAAAGCAGCTTGCGCTGCTGCAATCAGCGGCATGGGCAGCAAGCTGGCTCCTATCGCTTGCAGGGTTTGGCGACGCGTTAGTGCATGGGTCATGTTGTGTCTCCTGGTTATGGTGGTAAAAATCTAGGCTGATCGGTGAAAAAACTCAGTTAAAAATCAAAGAGCCGTCATCGAGTGCGGCCACTGGAAGATCGTTCTTGTCGATCGAGTAATCTTGCAGGTGCAACCAGGGTGCACGATCACCTTGGCGTGGCAACTGGTGCATGCTTCGGGCCAGGTACCCGGGATTGAAGTTGTCGGGCCGCACCCAAGGGCTCAGGGTCATGCCTTGGTCTTCAGGTCGAAGCTCAGGCACCACACTGCGCAAGTCGTGTTTGTCCATGTGCTGCACAAGCTTGCAAAAAAAGTCGCTCAGCAAGTCGGCGCGCAGCGTCCAGCTGGCACGGAAATAACCGAACACCCACAGCAAATTGGGCAAGCCCGTGAACATGGCACCACGCCAAGTGACGCTGGTTGCAAAGTCCAGCGGCTTGCCATCGACATGGAAAGCAATGTCACCCAATACGTTCAGGTTGAACCCAGTGGCTGTGACAATCACATCGGCAGGCACGGTCTCGCCGTTGCTCAGACGAATGCCTTGCGGGACGAAGCGGTCAATTTGGCCTGTGACCACACTGGCCTGCCCTGTTCTTATCGCTTTGAAGAGGTCGCCATCGGGCACAAAGGCTAAACGCTGTTGCCATGGACGATAGGCCGGCTTGAAATGAGCATCGACCAAGTGTGCGTGTTCGGGGCCGAGTGCCTCTGTGACGGCGGCGAGCAGTTCAGCCGCCACAGCATCGGGCGCTTGGACGCAGAGCCGCTGCAAGTTGGCTTGGTCGTGCAGGACCTTGCGGCGAACAATTTCGTGGGTCCATTCGTGAGGTATGTCCAGTGCGCGCAGCGTATCGGCCAGTTCGTTGGCGTTGCGCCCTGTGGCAAACCAAGTGGGAGAACGCTGCAGCATGGTGGCGTGTGCACAGCGGCCAGCCAGGGCCGGTATCAGCGTTGCGGCGGTAGCGCCTGAGCCGATCACCACCACGCGCTGACCGGTCAGGTCGAGGTCTTTCGGCCATTGCTGCGGGTGCAGGATGCGTCCGGCAAAGTCGTCCATACCAGCCCATTGCGGGGTGTAACCCGCGGCGTGACTGTAGTAACCCTGGCACATCCATAAAAACTGACAGCGTACTTGGCAGATGACGGGGTTCCCTTCGGCCGGCGTGTGCAGGATCTCGACATGCCAGCTGGCGTCGACAGAAGACCACCGAGCCGAGGTGACACGGTGTCGGTAATGAATTCGACCGGACAGGTCGTGTTCGCCGATGACCTCGTCCATGTAGTTCATGATCTGATCGCCCGTGGCGATCGGGTCCCCGCGCCATGGCTTGAATCGGTAGCCAAAGGTGAACAGGTCGCTGTCCGAGCGGACGCCGGGATAAGTGTGAGTTAACCAAGTGCCACCGAAACTGGCCTGCGCCTCGACCAACGCAAAACGCTTGTCCGGGCACTGTTGCTGCAGGTGGCAGGCGGCGCCGACGCCAGAAATGCCGGCGCCGATGATCAGCACATCCACTTGCTCGGGCAACAGGTTCATGTCGGGCGCCTCGCTCATGTGGGGATGCGCACCATGAGTTCGGTGAACCCCCGCACAAAGGGCGAGCGCACCCGCACCGGTTCGGCCACGACTTCGATGACGGGAAAGCGCTTGTGGATTTCCTCCCACAGGATGCGCAGTTGCATCTCGGCCAGGCGGTTGCCCACACAGCGGTGGATGCCAAAGCCAAAAGACAAGTGCTGACGCGCACGAGGCCGATCAATGATGAACTGGCTCGCGTTGGGAATGGCTTCCTCGTCGCGGTTGCCCGAGAGGTACCACATCACCACCTTGTCGCCTTTTTTGATCTGTTTGCCGCCCAGCTCTGTGTCTTGCAAGGCGGTGCGGCGCATGTGGGCCAGTGGCGTCTGCCAGCGAATGATTTCTGAGACCATGTTGTCCACAAGGGCCTGATTTTTGCGCAGCTTTTCCCATTCGGCCGGGTTGTCGTGCAGGGCCAGCAGGCCGCCTGTCATCGAGTTGCGCGTGGTGTCGTTGCCGCCAACGATCAGCAAAACCAAGTTGCCCATGAATTCCTGCGGAGACATGTTCCGGGTTTCCGGGTTGTGGGCCATCATGGAAATCAGGTCGGATCCTGGACTTGCGTTGACGCGTTCATTCCACAGGCGGGTGAAATAAGCCGCCATCTTTTGCAATTCAGCTAGGCGTTCTTCACGCGTGGGCGCGCTGGGGTCCACATCCTTGTTGGAAGTTGCAACGTTTGACCAATGGGTCAACAGATGACGGTCCTCAAGCGGAAAGTCGAACAGGGTGGCCAGCATCAGTGTGGTGAGTTCGATGGAAACAAGGTCTACCCAGTTGAAGGTCTCATTGCGCGGCAGGCCATCAAGAACTTGGCAGGTTCTCTCTCGGATCAGGCTCTGCAAATTGGCTAGATTGCCCGGCGCGACAATGGGCTGAACAGCCTTGCGTTGCACATCATGACGCGGAGGGTCCATGGCGATGAACATCTGCAATTTCTCTTCACCCGGTGGTGGCTCGGTGATGGCTATCCCACCCTGGGTCCAGTCTGAAGAGTAAATGCCGTGGTTGGTGTCCACTTGCATGATGTCCTGGAAACGGGTCACCGACCAATACGATCCATACAAGGCGCTGTTGCAGTGGTGGACTGGATCATCTCGACGAAGGCGTTCGAAATAATGACCAACGGTGTCGTTCTCAAAATAATCAGGAGAGCCGGGATCGATCTGTTCGATCGGCATGGCAAAGGCTTCGGCACGGGCTGAAGCCTGAATTTCGGCGTGTGACATTTTCATGTTGTTTTCCTTGAGTCTGTGCTCAGCCTCAGTGCTGGCCTTCGGGCATATGGACTTCGATGCCGTCAAGCTCGGTGGTCATGGTGATCTGGCAGGCCAGTCTGGAGGATTGCCTGCGCTCGTTGGTGAATTCCAGAATGTCGTTCTCATTCGTACGCATGATGGGCAAGCGCTCACTCCAAGGCGAAGACACGTACACGTGACAAGTGGCGCAAGCGCACTGGCCGCCGCAATCGCCATCGATGCCAGGCACAGCGTTGTCGGTGGCCGCGCGCATCAGGTTTTCGCCAATGGAGGTCTCAACGCTGCGGCGAATTCCGTCAAAGCTGGTGAAATGGACTTGGGACATGGACAAAAATCTTTCTGAAAAAAACGGAATTCAGGCATCGGCAGACTTGCGCATGGCTTCGATTTGCTCGCGTGACACGCCGAGTGCTTGGCTCATGGGGCTTGTTGTATTGGGATCCCAGCTGTGGCGGGGGCCGATGGTGATCCCGCCATCCACCGTGATGTGGGTGCCGGTGATAAAGCGGGCGGCATCACTGGCCAAATACAAGGCAGCTTCAGCAATGTCCTGCGGCTGGCCGGCACGGCCAATCGGATTGGCGCTGCTGCTTTGCTCACTCACACGTTGGGCCAGGTCTTGCGAGTCCTTTTGGTCCATGCCAAACAGACCCCCGAAGATCCGAGTGGCAATGAAACCCGGCACCACAGCGTTGATGCGGATATTCAAGGCGCAGAGTTCTGCCGCTGCAACTTGGGTGTAGTGCAGCACGCCTGCCTTGGCCACCGAATAGGCCAGCGGGGCATAGCCAGATTGCAAGGCCGAAATGGACGATGTGTTGACGATGGCGCCTGCGCCGCGCTTGATCATGTGGGGCACGGCGTAGCTGGCGCCTGCCGCGACAGATCGCAACAAAAGGTTTTGAGTGTTGTCCCAAGCTTGCGGGTTGAAAGCCTGAACGCCGCCCATGGTGCCTATGCGACCTGCGTTGCTGAACAGGATGTCCAGCCCGCCAAAATGCGTGGCGGCACTGTCGATGGCGGCGCGCAATTCATCAAGCTGGGTCACGTCGCAATGCGCAAAGTGCAGCTGGCCTGCGTATTGCCGCTGCAATTGTTCGCCCACATCGTCCTGTACATCTGCCGCCACCACTTGCGCGCCTTCGGATAAGAACAGCTCGGTTGTGGCCAAGCCGATGCCTGAGCAGGCGCCCGTGATCACGGCGACTTTGTTTTGGAGTCGTTTCATGGATCGCTCCATCAGTCGAAGACGATCACATTGCGGGCGATGCCGCCGCGCTGCAGAGCAGCAAAGCCGTCGTTGATTTGCTCAAGCTTGAGTCGGTTCGAAACCAGCTGGTCGAGCTTCATCCGGCCCTGCATGTGAAATTCCACCAAGCGGGGAATGTCCAGGCGAAAGTGGTTGGAGCCCATCATCGTGCCTTGAATGCGTCGCTCGCGCAGAAAGTCAAAGCCGTGCAGCTCGATTTTGGTGCCCAAGGGAATCATGCCCACAATGGTGGATAAACCGCGAGGACGCAGCATGGCAAACGAAGCTTCGGTGGTGGGCTTGAGGCCAATGCACTCGAATGCGTAGTGCACACCGCCCTGGGTCATCTCAATGATCTTGGCGACCATGTCTGGGTCTTTGGCATCCACACCATCTGTGGCTCCGAAAATCTTGGCCAATGCCAGTTTGGCCGGATCGATGTCAATGGCAATGATTCGGGCTGCGCCAGCCAAATGGGCCGCATGCACAGTGGACAATCCCACGCCACCGCAACCGAGCACCGCCACGGTGGTGCCAGGCTCTAAGCGTGCGCTGTGTACCACCGAGCCATAGCCCGTGAGAACGCCGCAACCCAGCAGTGCCGCCAAGTCCAAGGGCATGTCTTCACGAATTTTGACCAAGGCGTTTTCGTGCACGAGCATTTGCTCAGCAAAACTCGAGAGGTTGAGGAACTGATTGAGATGATCCCCCTTCCAGCGCAGGCGTTTGGCCACGCCGGGCGGCATTTTGACGGCCGTGTTGCTGCACAGTGTTTGGTGACCTGTGACGCAGTACTCGCAATGGCCACAGAACACCGACAAGCAGGAGACCACATGATCCCCCGGCTTGACGTGGGTGACGTCTTCACCCACCGCTTCGACCACCCCAGCGGCTTCATGGCCGAGTACGGCGGGCACGGGGGTGGGGTATTTTCCCTCGATGAAATGCAAGTCGCTGTGGCAAAGGCCGCTGACACGGGTACGAACCAACACCTCGTTGCGCTTGGGTTTTTCGATCTCGATGTTCTCGATGGTCATGGGCTGACCTGGGCCATGAAAAACGGCGGCTTTCAATTTATTTACTCCTTTTGGTGATGTCTTTTTTCGCTGGGGATGCGGTGCGCAAATGCCCCTTTTTTTGCTGCGACATGGCGGATACTGGCGGCTTGACCTTTAAGCAGTGCATGACCACTTCATACAGCCAATAGCTGAGGTTGGGGTCATGCAGGGGTAAGCGGTTGATCGGGTGGGTAATGCTGTTGACCAAATGTCCACTGATGATTTGCAAGCCGACGATCAGTTGTTGTCGGATTTCTTCTTGGTTTGATTTTCTTGATTTACTGAGGATCAATTCAATGTAGTGATCGTGCAGCTTTAGCCCGTTGTCCCTTACGGGTTGCCAGTCATCGCTGTCATTGATGCTGTATTGCACGGCCGCACGAATGATGCTTTCGTACTGTCGGTTGGTCTCCACGTAATGGTCCACACAGTGACGCACCGTTTGTGCCAAGTTGAGTTCTTTGATGCTTTCTGGGGTGAGATTGGCGTGCAGGTCTGCTTCTAAGGTTTCGCTGATGCTTTCAATGAGAAATTTGAAAAAAGCCTCTTTGTTGCGAAATCTCAGATAGAAGGAACCCACAGCGCATCCTGCTCGGGCCGCAATTTGCGCAATGGAAATGTCATCAAAAACCCCATCGCGCAACAAATCGAGACCTGACTGCAGCAATTTTTCGTGGGTTTGCTCGGACCTTTGTTGCTTGGCTGGAAAGGCCTTGACGACAGCCTCGGTGGGTTTTTTCCCCATGTTTGAAGCTGACTTTCTAGACGTTGCAGCGGCAGTCAATGGAAGGGTGGACAAGTGCGACTTTCAAAAGCAAAATAAAGAACATGAATTCATGTTCACAATAATTGTGCCGGGCAGCACTTGTCAAGCACCAGTTTTAAGAACCAAGGGAAAACCATGTGTTTGATTCCAGTCGTCTCGCACATCATGTGATCGCAAAGGGTTCGAAAAGTACCTTGTCCCTATCCATTTTTAACGGCCAAACCTCGTGACCCAGTCCGACTTGTTGTCGCTCCAACTCATGACCTCTGACGCACCTCTTCTCAAGCCTGATGAAAACCTGGCGACAGAAAATCCTCACCCTGCCTCATTGCACACCCGTGCCTGCCAAGCCGCCCAGCGTCTGCATTTGCCCTTGCACGATGACCGTGCTTTTGACGATGCGCGCCGGGGACTGGTGGTACCCTTGCCACCTGAAGGCGTGCTGCGCCCCAACGGCCGCCCAGTCTGGAACCTGCAGGCCTATGGTTTCCTGGCCAATGAACAGGCGCCCGATAGCGTGCACCCCGGTCTGTGGCGTCATGCCCGCCTCAATATGGTCACCGGCTTGTTCAAGGTCTGTGATCGTGTTTACCAGGTTCGCGGCATGGATCTGGCCAACATGACCATTCTGGAAGGTGACACCGGACTGATCATCATTGACCCGCTCACGTCGACCCAGGTAGCCGCTGCGGCGCTGGCCTTGTACCACCAGCACCGGCCACAACGGCCGGTGGTGGCGGTGGTTTACACCCACAGCCATGTGGACCATTTTGGCGGCGTGCGTGGCGTCATCGACGAGGCCGATGTGCTGGCCGGTCGTGTGCAGGTGATTGCCCCTGTTGGCTTCATGGATGACGCCATCAGCGAAACCGTGATGGCTGGCAATGCCATGACACGGCGTGCCTTGTTTCAGTACGGCGCATTGTTGCCACGCGGTGAGCGCGGTCAGGTGGATGCGGGTTTGGGCAAGGCGGTGTCAGCCGGAACCGTTACACTGATTGCGCCCAATCGGTTGATCACCCAAGCGGTGGAAAGCTTCAATCTGGATGGCATCGAATGCGTGTTCGAGCTGACACCGGGGGCCGAAGCCCCAGCCGAGATGATCATCCACCATCCAGGCCTGCGCGTGCTCAACATGGCCGAGATCACCAGCCACAATTTTCACAACCTGCTGCCCCTGCGCGGTGCCCAGGTGCGCGACGCCCGTGCCTGGGCGGGCTATTTGGCCGGTGCCCGCCAACGTTACGCTGCGCACAGCGATGTGCTGATCGCTCAGCACCATTGGCCAGTTTGGGGCAGTCAGTCCATGGGCGAGTACCTGTTGCGCCAGCACGATCTCTACAAGTTTGTGCATGACCAGACATTGCGCTTGATGAACCACGGGCACACGGGGGGCGACATCGCCGAAGCCATTCGCTTGCCAGAGGCACTCCAACAGGATTGGTCAACACACAGCTTTTATGGTCACCTCAAGCACAACGTGAAGGCCGTGTACCAGCGCTACCTGGGTGCCTACGAAGGCCATCCGGCATTCCTGGACCCTTTGCCGCGTGAAGCACAGGCGCGCAAGACCCTCGAATACATGGGCGGCGTAGACGCCGTGCTGAACAAGGCCCGCTCCGATCTGGACGCAGGCGAATACCGTTGGGTGGCCGATATTTGTGCCCGGATTGTGTGGGTGGATCCGGCTTGCACCGAAGCGCGGCATTTGTGCGCCCAAGCCATGGAACAAATGGGTTATCAGACCGAGTCATCCACCTGGCGCAATGCTTACCTGCAAGGCGCCCGCGAGCTGCGCCAGGGGCCGCCGCGCATGGGGTCGGGTATGGCGGCCAGCCGCGACATGATTCGTGCGCTGCCCCTGTCGCATTATTTTGATTATTTGGCCATGCGCTTGGATGGGCCTCGCGCAGCGCGGCACCGCATGGTGATGCATTGGCTTTTCAGCGAACCAGAAGCCAGCCATGTGTTGACACTGTCCAATGGTGTGTTGCGCCATGCCTGGGAAGAACCTTTTGGCGAGGTGGATATCCAATTGCGCCTGAGCCGCGCCACACTCGATGATATTTCTCTTGAGCAGTTGAGTTTTGCCGAGGCGCTGGACAGCGGACGCATACAGCTGAAAGGCCCGCGGGAAATTTTTGAAGAATTCCTGAAGCTGCTCGACACCTTTGACCGTGGCTTTGCTGTGCTGGAGCCTTTGCCACCGATCAGAAGTTTTCAGAGGCCTGAGTAGGGCCTGCGATTTGTCAGGCCCAGAGGACCTGATCCGGTTGTGCGTACCAGCCGTAAAGGCGTTGCTTGACACTGGCCTCGATGGCGTTGCGCTTGATTTTTAGCGTGGCTGTGAGGCAACCATTGTCAATGGTCCATGGCTCGTTCATCACCACCATCAAGCGCAGCTGTTCGTGATCGCTCAGTGTTGCATTGACATCCTCCAGCAGCCGCGCCAGCTCGAGTTCGATCTGTTCTCGCATGGCCGGGTCCCGGCGCTGTGCCAGGTACTGCTCTGACAGCTGAACCAGTGTGCAGGCAGCGCTCTGACCTGCGCCGCTCACCAAACTGAGCTCGATCATTGGGTGGTTGTTCAATCTGCTCTCGATCGGCGCAGGTGCCACATATTTGCCTTTGGTTGTTTTGAACAGCTCCTTGATCCGTCCAGTGAGTTTGAGCATGCCGTTGGGCTCGAAATGTCCGCAATCGCCAGTGCGGAAATAGCCGTCATCGGTGAAGGCCTCCGCCGTCAGGTCAGGCCGTTTGTAGTAGCCCACCATGCAGCCAGGAGACTTGACCAAAATTTCACCTTCGGGCGATAACCGCGATTGAACGCCCGGAAGTGCGCGCCCGACATAGCCCGGTTGGTTGTACTGCGGCAGCGAGCCATGTGAATACGCAAAGTCTTCGGTCATCGCGTAGCCTTCCATCAAGTCCAGGCCCAGCTTGCGGTACCACTCAATCAGCTCGGCCGAGATGGGCGCCGAGCCGCTGCCGGCCGACACCACCGCGTCCAGACCGAGCGATGCCAGCACCTGCTTGGAGACCACCGGACCTTTGACCTGGTCGGCTAGCGCTGCGTCAAGCTTTTCTGCCGGAATTTTTGCGAACACACCATGCTGGAACTTGAGCCACAGCCGGGGCACTGAAATGAAGGAGTTGGGTCGTGCGCGCTTCAGGTCGTCCACAAAAGTGGTCAGTGATTCGGAAAAGAACACGTGCACATTGCCAGCCACCAGAGACCAGCAGGCGATCTTTGAGCGCTCGAATACGTGTGACAGCGGGAGGTAAGACAAGACCCGGTGTTGCGGCGGGTGACCTGTGCGCTCGTTGATCAACGCCATCGTGCGTTCAGAGGCATCGCTGATACCGCCAAAGCTGTGCATGACCCCTTTGGGTTCGCCGGTCGATCCGGATGTGTAAGCCAGAAGCGCTAGATCCTGGGAGTCGCGCGTGATGCGACCGTTTAATGCTTCGGTGCTGGCCACGATGTCTTCCCAGCGGATCAGGTCTGGTTGATGTGCCAAGGCATCTGACAGGGGCAGCGCGATGCAGGCAAGACCATGGGGCACGCCTTGTTGCTGACGCGCCCAGTTGTCGAGTTTGCCCACGAAAAGCAGGCGCGTCTCGCTGTGCTCCAGCACGAAGCGAATGTTGTCGGCCGACTCGGTCGGGAACAAGGCCACCGTGGTGCCACCGGCCAGCCAGATGGCCAGTTCAGCCATGATGAAGTGGGCACAGTTCTTGGTGATCAGACCGATTTTGGCGCCCGGCTCGAAACCTTGCGACTGCAAGTGCCGCGCCATGCGACGTGCCTCATCGAGTGTTTCACGCCATGTGTAATCACGCACTTGGCCTTGACCCAAAGGCTGGGTCAGGTAGACCTGGTCAGCCCGCTGAACTTCGTGGTCCTGAACATGGTCAAGAATTAGACAGAATGTGGACGCTGCAGGATGAAGGTGGTTGGTCATAAGTGACGACTTGGGTGAAGATGTCAGGTTCATGGCGCAGGCATTGCGGTCAGGCCCATTCCTTAGGCGCTGTCGTTGATCCGCTCGATGAGTGGGTAGTTGTAAAGGCCACTCTGATGAACTTCGCGGGGCAGATACAGGCGCAGGGCAACGTAAAAAGTATCAGCCGGCGCGGGCAACCAATTGCTGGTCTGTGGGGGTGGCGTGTGGCCTAGCCAGATCGCCAAACCGCCATCTGGGTCGGTGCATAAGCCGGCTGTGCGATCGCCAAGGGCGTAGCGCTGCAGTGGGTTGTCCACGAACAGGTAATCGCTTTTTCGGTAAAGGCTCAGCGACCAGAAGGCATCGACCTGAGGCAAGCCCCCCGGTGCAAAACGCAGGCGGTATCGGTGACGCCCGTCCAGTGGGTGGCCCTGACTGTCGCGGTGCGCCATCTGGTAGATGACTTCCTGTGTGCCCAGCAGACCAATGTAGCAACGGGCTACGCGGGCACGGGTGAACCAGTCGCGGCCATAGTGGTCAGTGACTTCGACCGAGGCATTCCAGCCCCCGTCCAAATCGGAAGAAGCCGGGGCATCCAATTCGGACAGGATCTCGGTCAAGGTTTGTTGCAACAAGGCCAAGTCGGCCTGTGCTTTGTCCAGCCCCGCTCCTATGCCCACAGCTGCGAAGCGCGACAGGTCGGCTGTTTCGCCAGGGGGCGGGGGGGTAATGGCCAGCTGTCGATTGACCACCTGAACGAAGGTGGCGGCGTCGCTCAGTTTGTCTTGCCCATGGAGGCCGCATGTGACGATACGGGCCGCTGGCTCACCTTGAAGGGTGGTCAAGCGAAAGGCATCCTGAAGTGCGTGAACCGGGGCCAGATCCTCATGTGGGAGGGCCAGAATGCGGCCGATCAACCATACCGTTGGGGTGGCGCACTCAATGGGTAGCGTACCCGCCGGTGGGGTGCCTTGCCAGCCGGGTCCATGCAGGAAAAACGTGTGGGCGGCATTGCCATTCAAGCGGGTGCCCAGGTGAGCAAACGGGTTGGTGTAGAAGTCCAACAGGCCCAGCACGTAGTAGCGCTCTCCAGTGTCCGGGGTGTGCAACAGCAAAGGCCCATCCGACAGATCGATCCAGGTACTGGTGTAGAGCGTATCGGCGTTGGGTGTGACCACTCGGCGGTCTTTGGCATTGAGCAGTTGGCGCGTGTGTGAAAACACATTGGCCCAGCGGCGTTTCGATTCGGGACCACCCTCCCGGTCGGCAAACTGCCCTTCTGTATTTTTGCGTGGACTGCTTGCTGCTTGCATTCGTGCTGTTTCATACAAGGGCAAGGTGTAGAGGATGGCTTCTCGGGCCAGTTCGTTCCGATTCATGGGTTCAACTTTCTTTGACGCGCTGCACGTGGGGGAGGACATATTGACCACTCAGCATCTCTTTGCGGGGGTGGTACATGCGCAAAATCAGGTAAAAAGATCCGTTTGGCGCTGGCAACCAGTTCGCATCGCCTTCGGCGGGGCGCTTGTGCTGGATTTGCAGCGTCAGAGAGTTGTCTTGACTGAGTTGCAAGCTCTGGGTTCGATCACCTATCGCATAGCGACCCATCGGATTGGCCGCGAAATAACGGTCTTCACCATAAAGCGATACCGACCAAAAGGCGTCTGCCGGCGGCATGTGGCCGCCCTCAAAGCGCAAGGTGTAGCCATGCTGGCCGTGTAAAGGTTCACTGTCGGCGTCGAAGTCGGCCTGCGCATAGAGGGTTTCGGTGGCCGCCAACGCACCCAGCCCCTTCATGGCCACCGTGGCGCGCATCAAAATGTTGTCGCCCCAGATGCCTAAATGTGGACTCCATGTCCAGGGCTTTCGTGTCAAGTTGACGGTATGCTGCTCGATCAGATGCATCCCTTCTGAGTGGGCTTGTCGCAAACCGTCTCGAACACGCTGGCTGCTGCGCTCCAACGCATCCAACCCGCCTGGTGGCAAGCGCAAGCTGCGCATCAGGGGGCGCAGGTCACTGGCGTTGAAAGGCACCCCGATCTCATCGACCGCCTGCAGCAACTTGGAAAAGAAATCGTCGGCTGCGTTGCCGCTGTCTTGCCAGTGGCGCACGCATGAAGGGCGAGGACCGCTGCCTTGCAACTGAACGCCATCTGCAAATGCGCGTGCCTTGGGCACATCAGAGACGTCGCCCACCAGCGCACGCCCCAGCAGCCAGACCAAGCGGGTGGGGCAGCGCACCACGCGCGCCGGGTCTATACCCGCTGGCATAGGGTCCTCGTTGTGGATCAACCACCAGTCAGCGCCTTCGGGTGGCGTGTTGCGCAGGCCAACGTTGTGGAAATTTTCACTCCAAGCATCCAGCAGCTGCACCACGTAGTAGCGGCCGTGGTTTGGTGGAATCTGCAGGCGAACCGGGGAATCGCTGATCCATACCCAAGCGTTGTAATACAACAAGTCGCACGAGGGTGTGACGATGTCACGGTCTTCGTGTGTCCAGGGTCTGTCGCTGCCGTGGAACTGTCCGAATGGGCCACGGCCAAAAGCAGGGGTGGCTTGTGGGTTGCTTTGCACCTGGCAGGTCCGCAATACTTCGAGTAAGGGGTAGCCCCACAGCACCAGAGGCTTGGCCATGGCCGCGGTCACCAGCGTCTGTGGCGATGCATTTTGTGAATTTGTATTCATGTTTTAAGCGTAGTCAAACCGACTTGCCATGACAACATCAAAAACCCTGTGAGTGGCACGTGGGTGACACCTTCAGCGTCACCTGCACGACAAACCCAGCGCGTTGGATGCCTGCGGATGGACGCAGGTGCACTGTCCGCACCCTGGGCGGGTTTCTGCGTGGCAGGTCGCTGGCCGATGGTCAGCGCTTGATCTGTATCAGTGCATCGGCCGCCACGACACCTTGCCCAGCCGGTTTGACGAACAAGGGGTTGATGTCGATGCCGGAGATGTGTTCGCCCAAATCTTGTGCCAAAGCCGCCAACTTCAGGATGGTGTCTACCAGCGCATCTACATCGGCCTTGGGTTGACCACGTGCACCGTCCAGCAAGGGAAAGGTGCGGATCTCGCGCACCATGGCCTGGGCTTCACTGCGGGTGATGGGCAATATCCTGAAGCTCACGTCACGCAGCACCTCGGCGTAGATGCCGCCCAAACCGAACATGATCGCCAGTCCAAAAAGCGGATCGTTCGTGACACCCAGGATCACCTCGACCCCGCCACTGACCATGGCTTGCACCAGCACCCCGTCGATGTTGGCGTGGGGTGCGTGTTGCTGTGCATTGCGAAGGATCTCGTCGTAAGCTTGGCGCACGGCATGGGCATCGTGCAGGCCGATGCGCACGCCTCCGGCTTCGGTCTTGTGCGCGATGTCGGGCGAAACCACTTTCAGGGCCACTGGGAAGCCGATGGCGGTGGCTTGCTGCAAGGCCTCGTCAGCGCCGTTAGTCAGGGCTTCGGCTGTGACCGGGATGCCATAGTCGGCCAGCAGCTGCTTGGCCTCGTATTCGGTCAGGTCGTTAGGAGCGCAGGCCAGCTGTTGGCGCCGCAACGGGCGTGAACAGTTGAGCATCGGCTCCCGCGTACGCTCAGCTTCGCGACGACTGGCCGCGACAAATTGCCACATGGCCCCCATACCAATGGCACAGCGAACCGGGGTGTCATAGCGTGGCACACCCGCTTCAAGCAACGCGTCGTACCCGGCCTGTGTGGAGGCGGTGTCGGCGGTCCAGGACACCAGCACCGGCTTGTCGGTCTCTCGAGCCACCTCGGCCACCCATTGCGCCAACCTGACACCCACCGGTCCGGAGACGGCCGCCAGACAAACGGCCATCATGTCCACCGCGGGGTCGTTCAAGATCAGCCGCAGGGCCGTGATCAGCGTGTCTTCTTGCGCGATGATGTTGCCCGTCACATCGATCGGGTTGTGCAGCCCGGCATATGGGGGCAGCACGCGCTTTAATGCATCCAAGGTTTGATCAGACAGTGGGGGCAGCACCAAGCCTGCTGGCGCGCAGTGGTCGGCCAACAGCACGCCCGCCCCGCCTGAAAGTGTGACCACCGCCACACGCGGTCCCGTGGGCTGGCGTGGCGAGAGCAGGGCCAGGGCGCGGTCTGCCAGGTCTTGCACGTCGGTGACTTCGATCGCTCCCGCTTGGGCAAATGCGGCCTGATACAGCGCAGCGTCACCGCCCAAATTGGCGGTATGGGAGGCGGCAGCGCGTGCACCGGCCTCGGAAGTGCCGACCTTCCACAGCAACCAAGGTTTACCGGCCCGCAAAATATGACGTCCTACGTCAACAATGCGATGGGCGTCCTTGAAGCCTTCGACATACGACACCACCATGCCCGTCTGTGGATCGTCAGCCCAGGCGTGCACCAGATCGAGACTGGTGGTCTGCGCTTCGTTGCCGGTGGATTGGTAGTGCTGGAAACCCAGTCCTGCTTCGTTGGCCAGCATCAGCACGGTGTTGCCCCATGCGCCGCTTTGTGAGCTCATGCTGATGGGCCCTTTTCTGTAGCGCAGTCCATAAGGCGCGCCAAATCCCAAGCTGAAACCCTGCCCGACGCTGATCATGCCCTGGCAATTGGGCCCCATCATGGCGATGCCGTAGCGATTGGCCAAATCGACAAGCACCTGCTGGGCGGCCACACCATCGCCGCCCATCTCGGAAAATCCGGAAGTGATCACGATGACCTGAGAAATGCCCTTGCGACCACAAGCTTCCAGTTGGGCTGGGACTTGGTCGGCGCTCACCGCGATGAGCGCCACATCGGGCACCTCGGGCAGCGCACCCGCATCCGGGAAACAGGGCCAGCCAAAAACTTCTGAATAGCGCGGGTTGACTGGGTAGACCTGGCCCTCATAGCCCAGATTGCGAAGGTGCAACAAGGGCTGACCACTGGGTTTGCTGCCCGTGGTGGAGGCGCCAATGACAGCGATGCTGCGTGCGTGGAACATGCGCAGTAAGTTGGAATGGGCAGAGGACATGTCTTTGATTTCAGAACTTTTTAAAGGAGAAAATGTTGTCCAGCGCCATGTTTCCGGCTCGAGGATGTCGCATTTAATTGGTGCAGAGCCCGTTTTCAGGCATCGATGACCGGCAAGTGCTGGCGCTTGAACTCAAGCTTCCAGACCTTGGTGGAATACGCGCCGTGCAATGGCTGATCGGTGCACTTCTGAAGCCCCATCGTAGATGCGGAAAGGGCGCAGCAGTCGTTGAATCATGGACAGTGGCCAATCTTCGGAAATGCCCAGGGCTCCTGTGATTTGCACCGCAGAGTCAGCCACGCGATTGACGGCTTCTGACACGAAGACTTTGGTCATCGCCGAATGGTGGCGAATCGATGCACCCGCGTCGAGCCTTTGGGCCGTATCCAGTGTCATCAGGCGCGCAGCATGCAGTTCGATGTGCGCATCGGCCACCATGGCCTGAACCATTTGGTGATCGGACACGCGTGCGCCATGTGATTGGCGCTCGAGTGCGTAATTCTGGGCCAGACTCATGGCGCGCGAGGACAGGCCGATCAAACGCATGCAGTGAAACAAGCGGGCGCCTTCTAGCCGCAGCTGCGCGTGTTCAAGGCCTTTTCCCTCTTCTCCCAGCAAAGCATCGGCGGGCACTTCACAGTCTTGCAGGCGAATTTCCGCATGACCGCCCAGATCGAAGGGCTCGACCGTGGGAACGTCTCGCACGATTGAAAATCCGGGCTGTTGGACATCGACCAGAAACAGGGAGGGGCCAATTTCAGTGCGCGCCATGACGATGGCGAAATCAGCCACTGAGGCAGACGTGGCGAACCATTTGTGGCCATTGAGGCGCCACCCCCGTGTTGTCCGTTCAGCGCGGCTGCTGAGCATGCGGGGATCGGAACCCACTCCGGGGGCGGGCTCGCTCATCGCAAAGCACGAGCGCAGGGTCCCTTCTACCAGTGGGCGTAAGAAACGTTCGCGCTGCAGTGGTGTGGCCAAAGCCTCGAGTGTGGTGATGTCCGGCTGACCCGGTGCCGCGCACTGCAGCGCACCCGGTCCCAGAAAGCTGCGGCCAGCAGTTTCAAGGTAAGCACAGCACTGCACCCAGCTCAGGCCCAGTCCGCCATCGGCGACAGCACCACGCGGTGCGGTTAGACCTTGGGAGACGGCCAGCGCACGCAGCTCTTGCACCAATCCCAGGTTGTAGTCTCGCTCGTGTGCACGGCGCAGGTTTTCACGAGGAATGACTTCTTCGTCAATGAAGCGTCTGGCCCGTTCAAGCAACTCTTGCATCGATGGTGTGTGAGCGGTCATGGCCGTATCACTTTTTGAGCATGCGGTTGATGCGTTCCCACATCTGCAAGTCATTGCGCATGAATTGGCTGAAGTCGTTGGTGGACAAGAAAGCGGCTTCGCCACCCGCAGTGTTCAGTCTTTCTTTGGTCTCGCTCTTTTGCAAAGATGCCTGAACCCCAGCTTCCAGTTTGCGCACAACCTCGGGTGGGGTGCCCGCTGGCGCATGCAGGCCGTACCAGGACAACACCGTGACTTCCGCAAATCCTGCTTCGGCAATGGTGGGAACCTCGGGCAGTTGGGGTGAGCGGTTGGCACTGGTGTTGGCCAGAGCGCGCAACTTGCCTGATTTGATGTGAGGATAGGCCACACTCGAAGGCAAGATCCCTACCGCGAAGGTGTTGGTGATCAGGTCAACAGCCATGGGAGGAGCACCTTTGTAGGGAATTGCGTCGAGCTTGATGCCGGTGACCTGTTTGAGGATTTCGGTGGCCATGGTTTGGGTGGTGCCTGAGCCGCCATCTCCATACTGCAGGGATGGACTGGCCTTGCGCGCAATGTCGACAAACTCACGCACACTGCGTGCTGGTGATGATGCGGGTACGCAAAGGTAGCTGGGAGACAGTGAAAAACGCGCCACTGGAATGAAGTCTTTGGGTGCCCATCGGAGATTTTGTTCCAGCAATGGATTGTTCAGCAGGTAGGGTGCTGACACCAGCAAGGTATAACCGTCTGCGCCTGCGCGTGAAACAGCTTCTGCGGCGATATTGGCGTTCGCACCGGGTCGTGCTTCAATCACGATCGGTTGCCCCAGCTCCAGTCCTAGTGCCATGGCTCGGGTCTGAACATCCACCACACCGCCGGCCGGGTAAGGCACGATGATTCGGATGGGTTTGACGGGAAAGGCCTCTTGCGCGTGCAAGGCCTTGTATGGCAATGTTGCGAGCGCTGCCCCTGAGAGGATCATGGAACGTCTTTTCATTTGCATCTCCTGTGGTGTTGGTGTCAGTTTTGGAAAGTTTTCAACTGTTCAGGCTCTGCAGTTGTTGCATGCTCGCCTGGGTCCCGAGCATCAAGTTGGCCATGATCTCGGCCACCGTCTGCACTTCCTTGAAGTATCCGATGCTTTGACCTGCAGGCATATGCAACAAGGGCTCGATTTGGTGTTCATCGATGGCTCCCAGCAAATCACCCACAAGGATGTCTTGATAAGGCATCTTCAGCGGGGTTGGCGCGTCACGGCTGGCCCATTCCTCTGACCAAGCGCTGCGAATCTGTCGCAGTGTTTTGCCGCTGTCAGCACGCGAGATCACCGTGTCGTCGCTGCCTGCACGCAACAGCTTGCCACGCATCGCGTCCGACATGGGGAATTCTGCCGAGGTCAGCCAGGCTGTCCCCATCCAAACGCCCTGTGCCCCCATGGCCAGTGCGGCGTGAATGTGGCGTCCTGTGGCCACGCCTCCGGCGGCCAGCACCGGGATGTCTCCGGCCATGTCCACGATTTGCGGCACCAACGAGAACGTGCCAATCGTTCCTGTGTGCGCGCCGGCATCGTAGCCCTGCGCAACCAGGATATCGATGGGCTTGGCCAGGGCAGCCCGGGCATGTTTGGGTGAGCCAATCAAGGCCAGGACTTTTTTCCCACCCGCCTTGGCACGATCGATCACCTCTTCAGGAGCGCCAATGCCACAGGCCAAAAGGTTGGCATCTGAACGCAGTACCGCTTCAAGTTGCTGGTTAGCCACTTCGCTGGAGCGCACAAAGCGCGAGCGCTCACCCGGCCCCGATCCTGGCGGCACCTGGTATTTCTCGATGAGTCCCTGCACAAACGTGCGGTGGGCCAGTGGCAATTGGTTTTCGATCGCTTCACGGTCGTTCTGTTCGGGCATGCCATCGGGCAGTACCAGGTTCACGCCAAAAGGGCGGGAGCCGACTTGCTGACGAATCCATGCCAATTCGTGCTCAATCTCTTCGGGGGTGTGTCGAGTGGCGCCCAGCACCCCAAAGCCGCCAGCATTGCAGATGGCCGCAACCACAACGGGGCTGTGGCAAAAACCAAAGACAGGATTTTCCATGCCCAGTTGTCGGCTCAAACGGGTTTGCAACAAGCGGTCATGCGTCATCAAAACTCCTAGAGAATGGTCTGAACAGCTGAAAAGGGTCATAAAATTGGCGAATATTTCGTCAATTAATTTAACTATTCGCTTTTTTGTTTGACTATATGTCAAACCAAGGGCAATATCCAGATCTAGCCATGCTCGACAACCCTGATATCCCAGATGAAACCTTGCCCTCAGATGGCAAAGACAAAGACCCGCGTTTTGCTTACACCTTGGCTAAAGGCCTGCAGGTGTTGCGGGCCTTCGATCCAGCCAGCCCCTTTCTGTCCAATGCTGAACTGGCTGCACGCACCGGCATCGCGCGGCAGACCGTGGTGCGCCTGACGCGAACGCTGGCCATGCTGGGTTACCTGCAATATCACACCGAAACCGCACGCTATCGGTTGGCTGCAGCTGTCCTGTCCTTGGGCTACCCGCTGCTTAGCCAGTTGAGCGTGCGCCAAATGGCGCGGCCGCTAATGCAAGAACTGGCCAACTTCGCCCGTGGGGCGGTGTCGATCGCGATGCGGTCGGGCGACTCATTGGTGATTGTGGAAAGTTGTGTCGATCACCTGGGCCATGCGGGCCGACCCGATGTGGGGGCCAAGCGTGATTTTCATGACACATCACTGGGCATGACTTACATCAGTTCTTCGGCGCCCCAGGAGCGCGCCGAACTGATCGCTTTGCTTCAGTTGCAACACGGCAAGCATTGGTCAGCGGTTCAAGAGCGTGTGGCGCATGCGCAAGCGCAGTTTGACCGGCTCCATTACTGCACAGCTTTGACGCCGGGTGTGTTGATAGAAGCCGTGGCGGTGCCCTTGTGCTCGAACTTCACGGGCGAGCGGCTGGTCATGAACTGCACGGTGCCTCGTTTTGTGCTGGCCCCAGAGTCCATCGAAACCCATATCGCGCCAAGGCTGCTTCACCTGGTGCGATCTCTGGAGAACACCCTGGGTGTGAGAAATCCCCACTGAAGACTTTGACCCACTTCTGAAGGAATCCATGATGAAAAGCAAATCTCATTTGACTGTCGGTTTGAATCGCCGTGCCATGGCCTTGGGTGTCATGGGCGCCATGGCAATGCCCCTTGCTGCGCAAACCGCAACGGCTTTCCCCAACCGCCCGATCCGGCTCGTGGTGCCTTACGCGCCGGGGGGTGGGCTGGACACCATCATGCGTTTGCTGGTGCCCAAGTTATCGGAAATTTTGGGTCAGCCCATCACGGTCGAAAACAAGGCAGGCGGGGGCACCATGATTGCCACCGACATGGTGGCCAAGGCGGCAGGTGACGGTTACACATGGCTGGCCACGGGGGCGCCGATCTTTCTCAACCCAGCCTTGGGAATCAAGACGCCCTACGATGCCTTGCGTGATTTGGTGCCCATATCGCTTGTCGTCAACAACCCCGGCTTGCTGCTGGTCAACAACAGCTTGGGTGTTAAAACTGTCAAGGAACTGGTGGCTCTGGATGTCACCCAAAAAGGGGGACTGAACTACGGCAGCGCTGGCCAAGGCAGCATCACGCACTTGGGCGGCGAATTGCTCAAGTCGCGATTGAAAGTGAAAATGCAACACATCCCGTTCAATGGCAGTGCTCCAGCTTTGACCAACCTCATGGGTGCGCAAATACCGGTTTTGGTAGACGCGATGATCCCGTCCTTCCCGCAAGTCAAAGCTGGTAAGGTCACCGCGCTGGCCATTTTTGCCACGGAGCGTTCGCCTCTGTTGCCGGAGGTGCCCACCATGACTGAGATGGGTTACGCCAACATGAACTTTGGCGGCACCTTTGGCCTGATGGCCCCGGCCAGCACGCCACCCGACATCATCCAGAAGATTCATGTTGCATTGATGCAGACTTTGCAGACGCCAGAGATGCGCAAGAATCTGGTCGACCGTGGCTTTCAGGTGATTGGCAACACGCCGATTGAGTACGGTCAATACATCCGTCGTGAAATTGAGGTCTGGAGCCAGATCGTCAAGGACAACCAAATCAAGCCCGAGTGAATTCAATTCGCAATGCCCCAACGGCTGCAAAGCAGAAGCCGCTGAGCGTTTTGGAATGTGTCCGATCAAAACCAGCTTCGCCTCCAGCTTGGCTGAGTTGGGCAGGCCGTAGCGTCTGTCGATGTCCATCTGGCCGAACTGAAAATTTGAACGCTCATGCGAGGCCGGCAGCATGATCGACATGTTAAGAGGTCACTGGGCAGAACGGCCGATGCGCCGCATCAAGGCCTGGCTGGCTTGAACGCTTCAGCCAAAAAGTCCACAAAGGCCCGGACTCGCGCAGTCGATTTGTGTTGGGCCAGGAAGACGGCGTAGATGTCGGCGTCGGGTGTCTGGAACTGCGGTAGCAGTTGCACCAGTTGGCCTTGTGCCAGGTGCTCGCGGATGTCCCATTCGGCGCGCATCAGGATGCCGTGCCCGTCCAGCGCCCATTGCACGGCGATGCTGCCGTCGTTGGTGGTCAGGTTGCCGCGAGTCTTGAGGGTTTCGGTTTTGCCGGTGCGCCCACGCGTGAGCTTGATCACACCATAGGCCTCGCCGCCTTGGCGGATGCTGATGAAATTGTGCCGCGCCAAGTCGGCCGTGGTTTTGGGTTCGCCGTGGCGTGCGATGTAGGCGGGTGATGCGCACAGCAGGCGCTGGTTGCTCGCGATCTTGCGGGCGATCACCCGGGCGTCGGGCGGTGGGCCAAAGCGGATGCACACATCGAAGGCATCGTCACTCAGCGAGGGCGGGTCGACCGAGAGTTGCAATTGCACATCGACCTGGGGGCACTGCTGCACAAAGCGGCTGATCAGCGGCCCGATGTGGTTGCGCCCAAAGCCCAGCGTGGCGTTGATGCGCAGCAAGCCGGTGGGCGTGGAGCGACTGGCGCCGAGTTGTTCTTCCAGATCGGCCATTTCGGCCAGGATGCTGCGGGCGTGGCGCAGCATGGTTTCGCCTTCCACCGTGAGGCTCATGCGTCGGGTGGTGCGGTTGACCAGGGGCACACTCAGTCGAGACTCCATGTTGGACAGGCGCTTGCTCACGGCGGCTGTGGTGATGCGCATCTCGCGGGCGGCGGCGCTCAGACTTCCGGCCATGGCCAGAGCCGCAAAAAACCCCAGATCAGCGGCTTGCAGGCGAGATTCCATTGTTGATCTCAGGTTAACAATAGATTGAATTTTAGGGTTTTTATTGAGATGTGAGCGCCGCACAATGTGGGCATTCTTTTTCACCTTAGAACGCGACCCCCATGAAAACCTACCGCATCGCCACTATCCCCGGGGACGGCATTGGCAAAGAAGTCATCCCTGCAGGCCAACAAGTCATGCAGGCCCTGGCCCAAGCCTGTGGCACCTTCGCTTTTGAGTTTGAAAACTTCGGCTGGGGCGGCGACTACTACCGCGAGCACGGTGTGATGATGCCGGCCGATGGCTTGGACGCGCTGCGCAACAAGGATGCGATTTTGTTTGGCTCGGCAGGTGACCCGCACATCCCCGACCACATCACGCTGTGGGGCCTGCGCCTTAAAATTTGCCAGGG
>CAJBLW010000303.1 GCA_903953985.1 uncultured Burkholderiales bacterium | reverse complement strand
GCGTTGTCTGTTTTGGCACCCGCGATGCGCGAGATGGCAAAGTTGCAGGGCAGGCCCATTTCGTCTTCTAAGAAATGGCGAATGCCGCGCGTGTAGGTCTCGTTGGCGACCACACCAAAATTGGCAGTGCCAAAAAAGTCTTGTGTGACAGAGCGCCATAAATCCCAAATGGGTTTGATGGTGCTGTGCTTTTCTCTTTCGATGAAGGGCTCTGGATCGAGGCCCAGCAATTCGCCCAAAGAGCGCAAGAATTTGGTGGTGCTGTGCAAGCCAATAGGGGCTTGCAAGTAGGGTCGCTCTAAAGCTTCGCACAGCATGCGACCAAACTCGCGGTACATACAAATGTTCACATCGGCTTCAACCAAACGCGACACATCTGCCAGGTGTGATCCCAATGGGAAGACCATGTTGACATCGGCGCCAATGCCTTGCACCAAGCGGCGTATTTCAGCCAAATCGCTTGGGCAGTTGAAGGTGCCGTAGCTGGGGCCAATGATGTTCACGCGAGGACGCTCGCCTTCTTTGCGCTCTCGCTTAGGCACATGCTTCATGCCGTACTGTTGCCACAACCAGTACATGGCGCGATTGGCGCATTGCCACTGATCTTCGTCGATGGTGCGCGGTAAAAAGCGTTGCAGGTTGGTGCCTTCGGGCGTCACGCCACCGCCAATCATTTCGGCAATGGAACCGGTCACCACCACGGAGGGCAGGCTCGGGTTGAGTGTGGCGTGCGCACGGCGCATGGCGCCTTCGGTGCCTTCACGGCCTAACTGTTCTTCGGCCAATCCTGTGACCACGATGGGCAGTTCATGAGGCGGCAGGGCATCGGTGTAATGCAACACCGAAGTGACAGGCAAGTTCTCGCAGCCCACAGGGCCGTCAATGACAACTTGCAAGCCTTTGATAGCGGTGAACACATACACCGCTCCCCAATAGCCACCTGCGCGATCGTGGTCAAGAACTAGCATCAGATCATGGCCTCCGCTTTGCGTTTTTTGGCTTGCTTCTCGAGCTGTCTGCGTGTTTCGGCTTCAAACTCAGGTCGGTTTTGTGGCACACCGTGTGAGGTCTCCCAAACACCTGCCGAATGACCGCTGCCTGTGTCGCCAAAGAAGGCTTTCATTTCGTCAAAGCGCGTTTTGTTGGCAATGGCGCCATTGATCACTTGTGCCAATGAACCTGCACCTGCAGGGCCCATCAAGGGGCGAGCAGAAATGAGGTTGGTGAAATACAAGCTAGGAATGCTGAGCTCTTTGGCCGCTTGCACCACGGGTGTGGTGCCAATGGTCAAGTCAGGCTTCCATTCGTGCATGGCTGCCAAATCTTGTTCAAGCGATGCGCGGTATTGCACGTGCACACCGTGTGCTTCAAGCCATTCACAATCGGGCGCGCTCCAAGGTGTGCGAGGGCAGGCTGTACCGACATAACGCAAATCGGCACCACTCTCTACCAGCAAGCGCGCCACCAACAACTCAGAGCCTTCATAGCCACTGAGCGTAATGCGACCTTTGATAGGGGACTTGGCCAAGGCACCTTTAATGGCGCCCAGCATGATGTTTTTCACCATGTCGATTTTGGCCTGCGGCACATTGGCCGCAGTGCCGATGGCCTGCAACCAAGCGTCGGTGCCGTCGTGACCCACTGGTGCAGAGCCCACAATGGGACGACCTGCCGCTTCAAATTCGCGAACGCTGGCGGTGTAAAACGGGTGGATGGCGGCCACTGCTGCGCAATCGAGTGCGGCATAAAGTTCGCGCCATTCCCGCGTCGGCACCACAGGTCCTGCAGCAAGACCCATGGGCTCGAGCATGCGGCCAATGATGATGGGATCGGCAGGGAACATTTCACCAATCATGGTGATGGTGG
>CAJBLW010000302.1 GCA_903953985.1 uncultured Burkholderiales bacterium | reverse complement strand
GTTTGGACCGCAAACCCTACACCGCCTGCCCGAGATGCTCAACGCCCGCAAGGCGCTGAACCGGCCGCAGGTTGACATCAGCTTCCCCGAAATTGAAAAGTTCGACCACTTGCCACCCGCCAAGGTGGACGGTGCCACCGCCTTTGTGTCGATCATGGAAGGCTGCAGCAAATACTGCAGCTACTGCGTGGTGCCCTACACCCGGGGAGAAGAAGTCTCCCGCCCCTTTGACGACGTGCTGGTCGAGGTGGCCGGACTGGCCGCGCAAGGCGTGAAAGAGATCACGCTGCTGGGCCAGAACGTGAACGCCTACCGGGGCAAGATGGGTGGCACCTCCGACATCGCCGACTTTGCCTTGTTGCTGGAATACGTGGCCGACATGCCCGGCATCGAGCGCATCCGCTACGTGACCAGCCACCCGAATGAGTTCACCCAGCGCTTGATTGACGCGTACGACAAGATCCCCAAACTGGTGAGCCACTTGCACCTGCCGGTGCAGCATGGCTCTGACCGCATCCTGATGGCCATGAAGCGCGGTTACACCGCCATGGAATACAAGAGCACGATCCGCAAGCTGCGGGCGATCCGCCCCGACATGTCGCTCAGCAGCGATTTCATCGTGGGCTTTCCCGGCGAGACCGAGGACGACTTCCACAAGATGATGAAGCTGATCACCGATGTGGGTTTTGACACGAGTTTCAGCTTCATCTTCAGCCCCCGCCCCGGCACGCCTGCGGCCAACCTGCACGACGACACGCCCCACGCCGAAAAACTGCGCCGCCTGCACCACCTGCAAGCCACCATCGAAGCCAACGTGCAGCGCATCGGCGAGAGCCGCGTGGGCACGGTGCAGCGTATCTTGGTAGAGCGCCCTTCACGCAAGGACGCCACCGAACTGGCGGGCCGCACCGAGTGCAACCGGGTGGTCAATTTCCCCGGCGGCCCCCACATGGACCGCCTGATCGGTCAGATGGCGGATGTGCGCATCACCCAAGGCTTGTCGCACTCGCTGCGCGGCGAGTTGGTCATTCGCGATTGAACCCAGGCGACATGCCGGGACGGATGAAACAACCTGCGTTTTGTAGGTTGGTGGCTTCAGCCCCGACACAGCGCACCTCAAAGGCATGTCGGGGCTAAAGCCGCCGACCTACGGAAGATCAGGACTCACGCCCAACTTCGCGGATATAGCGTCGGTAGTCGCCATGTGGAATGGGCACGCAGCCGTCCAAGGGGCGGTTGTACAGATAGGTCTGCGCCCGCTGGCCTTGCAGCGGGCCGCTGAGTACGGTCACTTCTTCGCGCCAGTATTGAGACGCGTCGCGGTCGCCAGGCACCACGCCTTCGACCCCGTCTAGACGGGTCAGATGCGCGTCATCGACTTCATAGACTTCGCCGGTGACTTGCCCGTCGCCCTGAAGCAGCCCGGGGTAATGGCCCACATCGATCAATCGACCCGCGATATGGGCTGGCCCCACAAAGCGGGCGCCGTGCATTTCGGCCTCCAGCCGCAGGCCGGGCAGCAGGGTGCCGTAGATAAAAATAGCGTGTGTCATGGGGAGGATTTTGCGTCAATTCGGTCGCTATGGTCAGTCCAAAATTGACACGCATCAAGCCCCACTGACTGTGTCGCCTGTTGGCAGGACCCGCCCACACAGCCGTTTAAACTGATCGGCCAGAGACTTGCGTGGTCCACCCATGTGGACGCACGCCAACGGCAGACACAAGGCGCAAGCCAGAGGCCCCCATGAAAGCAGAACAAAACGAACTGATCACCCGCATTGGCCCGGGCACGCCTTGCGGTGCGGTGATGCGCCACTATTGGCAGCCCGTGGCCCTGGTGGACGAGTTCAACCCTGCGCTCGACCCGCGCATGGCGATTCGCCCCGTCAAAGCCGTGCGCATTTTGGGCCAAGACCTGGTGCTGTTTCGCAACGCGCAGGGCGACTATGGCTTGCTGGACCGCGACTGCCCGCACCGCGGGGCCGACTTGGCCTTTGGCCGCAACGAAGGCGATGGCCTGCGCTGCCCTTTTCATGGTTGGAAGTTCGACGTCACCGGCCAGTGCATCGAAACGCCCGCTGAGCCCACAGGCAGCTCACTGTGCAACCGCGTGCGCCAACGCAGCTACCCGCTGACCGAGCGCAGCGGCATCCTCTTTGGCTGGTTCGGCCCTGAAGGCCAGACACCGCCGCCGCTGCCCGCGATCGACGCTTTCAGCGCGCCGGCCACGCACACCTTTGCCTTCAAAGGGCTGTGGCATTGCAACTGGCTGCAAGCATTTGAGGTGGGCATTGACCCGGCACACGCGTCGTACCTGCACCGCTTTTTTGAGGACGAGTCGCTCGAAGGCACTTATGGCCGCCAGTTCCGGGGCGCGAGCGCTGGCGATGTGCAAGGCGAGCGCTGGCCCATGACGCGGGTGATGCGCGAGCTGGACCAGCCTGATATTTCATTTGAGCCCACCGATGCGGGCCTTCGCCTGACGGCCTTGCGCCCGATCAACGATGCGCTGACCCATGTGCGGGTAACCAACGCGCTGTTCCCGCACACCTTTGTGATTCCACTGTCCGAGACCATGACCATCACACAAATGCATGTGCCAGTGGACGACACGCACACCTATTGGTATTCGGTGTTCACCAGCTTTGCCGGCCCGGTGGAC
>CAJBLW010000301.1 GCA_903953985.1 uncultured Burkholderiales bacterium | reverse complement strand
CCCTGCCCAATTTCTGGCTGGCTATTCTTTTGTTCTTGCTCTTCGCGGTGCACCTGGAGTGGGTGAGCGCGGGCGGTTTTCCGGGCTGGTCCGAGGACGATGGCGGTGGGGTGGGCGAGGGCATCAAGGCCTTGCTCTTGCCTGCCATGGCTTTGGCGGCGGTGCAAACAGCGATCTTGACGCGGGTGACCCGCTCCGCCGTGCTCGACACTTTGCGCGAAGACTTTGTGCGCACCGCGCGCGCCAAAGGCCTGTCACGCCGTCAGGTGTTGTGGGGGCATGTGCTGCGCAACGCCATGATCCCGGGGTTGACGGTGATGGGCTTGCAGGTTGGGAACCTGATCACCAGCGCCATCGTGATTGAAATCGTGTTTGTGCTGCCCGGCATTGGGCGCTTGATTTTTCAGGCCATTGCCAACCGCGATTTGATCGTGGTGCGCGATGTCGTCATGCTGCTGTCCGCGTTGGTCATCCTGATCAACTTTTTCATCGATGTGCTGTATGCATGGATCGATCCGCGACTGAAGGCAGGCCATGCCGAATAACAACACGGTTTGGCGACGCGCCTTGCGTCACCCGAGTTTTGTGGCGGGCGCAGCCATGGTGTTGTTGATGGTGCTGTGCGCCGTGCTGTCCTTGTTTTGGTCGCCTTACCCGGTGGGCGACATCGACATCCCCAACAAACTGGCCTCGCCCAGTGCCGCGCATTGGCTGGGCACCGACAGCCTGGGGCGCGACATCGGTTCCTTGCTCTTGGTGGGCAGTCAAAACTCCTTGCTGGTGGGCTTCATCGCGGTGGGCATTGGCTTGGGTGTGGGCGTGCCTTTGGGCTTGCTGGCCTCGGCCCGGCGCGGCTGGGTCGAAGAGGTCATCATGCGCGCCTCGGACTTCACCTTTGCTTTCCCGGCCTTGTTGTCGGCCATCATGCTGACCGCGATCTATGGGCCGGGCCTGGTGGTGAGCATCGTGGCCATTGGCATTTTTAACATCCCGGTGTTTGCCCGCATTTCGCGGGGCGCGGCCAACGCGGTCTGGGCGCGGGACTACACAGCGGCGGCGCGTGCTGCAGGCAAAGGTCCATTGGCCATCACCTTGGCGCATGTCTTGCCCAACATCGCCAGCGTGCTGATCGTGCAGGCCACCATCCAGTTCGCCATCGCCATCCTGGCCGAGGCGGCTTTGTCTTATTTGGGCCTGGGCACTCAGCCACCGCAACCCAGCTGGGGCCGTATGCTCAACGAAGCGCAGTCGCAGATGTTCCAGGCCCCCATGCTCGCGGTGTACCCGGGCGCTGCCATTGCGCTGGCGGTGCTGGGGCTGAACCTGTTGGGCGATGGTCTGCGCGATGTGCTCGACCCCCGGCTGGCACGGCAAAGGTGAAGTTGAAGATGAACATGAGCGATCTTCCAAGCGCCAAGCCTTTGCTTCAAGTGAATGATTTGCGGGTGAGCCTGCCCACGGCCCGGGGCTGGGCACAAGCCCTGCGCGGCGTGTCTTGGCGCATGGAGCGCGGCCAGACGGTGGGCCTGATTGGCGAGAGCGGCAGCGGCAAATCGCTCACCGCTTTGGCCCTGATGGGCTTGCTTCCCGAACGCGCCCGAGTGAGCGGGTCTATTGCGCTGCACGGCCAAGAATTGGTGGGCCTGCCTGAGCCGCAGTTGTGCCAGTTGCGCGGTGCCCGCATGGCGATGATTTTTCAGGAGCCGATGACGGCGCTCAACCCCTTGCACCCGATCTGGAAGCAGATTGCCGAGCCTTTGCGCCTGCACCAACACATGAGCGCCAACGACGCCAAAGCCCGCGCCCTGCAATTGCTCGAACGCGTTCAGCTGCCCCGGGCTCGCGAGCGGCTGGGCGCCTATCCGCATGAATTGTCGGGCGGGCAACGTCAGCGCGTGATGATCTCGATCGCGCTGGCCTGCAGCCCCGACCTGCTGATTGCGGACGAACCCACCACTGCGCTCGATGTGACGGTGCAAAAAGAGGTGTTGGCACTCATCAAGCAACTGGTGCGCGAAGACGGCATGGGCCTGCTTTTGATCAGCCACGACCTGGGCTTGATGCAGGACCAGGTGGACCGCGTGATGGTGATGTACGGCGGCGCGGTGGTCGAGAGCGCGGCCACGCCCGAGTTGTTTGCGCACCGGGCGCATCCTTACACGCGGGGTCTGTTTGCGGCGCGTCCGCGTCTGGGGTTGGCACGCGGCACACGCTTGACCACAATCACCGGCAGCGTGCCCGAGTTGATGGACTTCCCTGCAGGCTGCGCGTTTTCGGACCGCTGCAGCTTGGTTGTGGATGACTGCCGCCAGACACCCCCGCAGCCGCAAAGCATGGCCAGCCAGGGTGCAGGCGAAACGCCCCATGTGGTCAGTTGCCCACGCTGGAGACTGCCATGAGCGTGATGCCCACATCTGCGCCGCTGCTGGAGGTCAAGCATTTGGGTCGGCGCTTTGCCTTGCCCCGCGCTGGTTTGTTTCAGCCCGCAGGGGCACTGCAGGCTTTGTCGGACGTGAGCTTCACCCTGAAGCCAGGCAAAAGTTTGGGCATTGTGGGCGAGTCGGGTTCGGGCAAATCCACGCTGGCGCGGTTGGTCATGGCGCTCGACAAGCCTAGTGAGGGACAGGTGGTGTTCAAGGGGGTGGACGTGCACCAGACCCACGGGCAAGCCTTGCGCCAATTGCGCAGTGGCTTTCAGATGGTGTTTCAGGACCCGTATGGCTCGCTGGACCCGCGCCAAAAAGTGCTGGCCATCGTGACCGAGCCGATTCAGACCTTGCTTAAACCTGCGGATGGTCGATCCGAGTTGCGCGACCGCGCCGCCCAGGCCCTGAGCGAGGTGGGCCTCAGAACCGCCGACCTGGAGAAATACCCGCACGAGTTTTCGGGGGGGCAACGCCAGCGCATTGCGATTGCCCGAGCCTTGATCACCCGCCCTGCATTGATCGTGGCCGATGAGCCGGTGAGCGCGCTCGATGTGTCCGTGCAAGCCCAGGTGCTGAACTTGATGATGGATCTGCAAGACCGTTATGGCCTGAGTTATTTGCTGGTGAGCCATGACCTGGCGGTGGTCAACTTGATGTGCGACGATGTGCTGGTCTTGCAGTCGGGTCGCGTGGTCGAGCAAGGCGCGGCAGAGCATATTTTTAAAAACGCCGTACACCCTTACACTCGCGCTTTGTTGGCTGCGGTGCCAGGCTACAGAGAAGATTTTTTTTGAAACAGGAGAAAACATGAGCAAGCCATTCCCTTTGACTCGCCGAGCTGTGGGCGTTTGTTCGGTGGCCGTGCTGGCCGCCAGCATCGCGTGGGCCCCTTTGCAGGCGCATGCGCAGTCGCGCAAAGATACGGTCATTTTGGGCATGATCCTGGAGCCCACCAGCCTGGACCCGACCATGGCCCCTGCTGCAGCCATTGGTGAGGTGGTGCACTACAACATCCTCGAAGGCCTCACCAAAATCAACGTCGATGGCTCCATTACCCCCTTGCTGGCCGAGAGCTGGAAGATGGATGCTGACGGCAAGGCCTACACCTTCAAGCTGCGCAAGGGCGTGAAGTTTTCCGATGGCGCAACTTTCGCTTCGGCCGCTGTCAAATTCAGTTTTGACCGCGCCAAAGACGCCTAGAGCACCAACAAAGCCAAAGGCGCGGTGTTCAACAACATCAGCCACATCTCCACGCCCGATGCGCACACCGTGGTGCTGGT
>CAJBLW010000300.1 GCA_903953985.1 uncultured Burkholderiales bacterium | reverse complement strand
CAATGGCCTCTTTGGCCGCAGGCGTCTGAGCGCCACTGAACGAGACCGTGCTGTCTAGCCACCAATAAGACCAGGTGGGCAATTGCTGATAGCCCAGTTTGATGGCGCTGCACGCTGGTAAGAGCACCAGCGCCAAAACGGCGAGGCCAAAGCGGATCATGTGTTGCCTTGGATGATCACGCGCCACTGATTTAATGTGCCGATGTCAAATTCAATAAAGTCGTTCACTTGAAGCTGCCACGCACCGCGGGCTGCCACAGTTGATGAAAGAGACGGCAAGAGATCTATGCGCTGAAATTTGTCGCCAGATGAATTGCATGTGGAACTGTTTGTAATCCAGTTCCCGGTCACATTTAGGGGAATGGCAGTTCCTGAGTTCGGAGGTATGACTGACCAAGCCAAGTCTGAGGGTCTAGGATGATTCATACAGACCTCAATAAAAGCCGAAGTGACTGACCGTACTTGACAGTTTTGATTGTCCCAACTGACTGATGTGCCTGTGGCGTTGTTATCTGGTATGCCTCTGCCAGAGGCAGTTGACGGGGTTGCCCACAAAGTGGTGGAGTCGCATGTGGCCGTAATGCTTTGGGATGAGGGCGCACCACCGCCACCGCAATTGACCAACAAAGTGGTCATGGCAAGCAAGGCGGCTGTTCTGAAAAGTGATCGCATGCAGATTCCCACAGTAAGTACGTTACTCAATTCAGATGGTTGAATGCAGCATCTGTCTGAAAGTTAGCTGCACCTCATAAAGCATCAGATTGTCCACTTTTTGATGGTTTCAACAGTCAATTCAATTTTGTAGGTGGGAAAAGCCAGCGTTCCAGGCCATTGGTCTAGACTGTGGCAATAATCCAAAACGGTTTAAAAGAGGGCATCTTTGCCCCATTTGTTAAAGAACGACCCATGAGTTTGAACAATAAACGCCCCATCGACGTCGTCATCATGGCCGCCGGCAAAGGCACCCGCATGAAAAGCCGATTGCCCAAAGTGCTGCAGCGCTTGGCAGGTGTGCCGCTGGTGCAGCATGTGCTCAATACTGCGGCGCAACTGAACGCCCGTTCTGCCGTGGTCATCACCGGGCACGGCGCTGACCAGGTGGAGCCGCTCGCTCTGGCCCCTGGCCAGGCGCTGGCCGTGCAATGCATGCGCCAAGAGCCGCAACTGGGCACCGGCCACGCCGTGCAGCAGGCGGTGCCCGCGCTGGCCGACGATGGGGTGGTGGTTTTGTCGGGCGACGTGCCGCTGACCCAGGCCGAAACCCTGCAGGCGCTGATTGCCCAATGCGGCGGCGACAAGCTCGCACTGCTGACCATCGACTTTGCCGACCCCTCGGGCTATGGCCGCATCGTTCGAAAAGGTGAAGCAGTGCAAGCCATCGTCGAGCACAAAGACGCCAGCGATGTACAACGCCAGATTCAAGAGGTTTACAGCGGCATCATGGCCGTGCCCGCGCGCTTACTCAAAGCCTGGCTGGCCCGTCTGGACAACCAAAATGCCCAGGGCGAGTACTACCTGACCGACGTGGTCAAGTTCGCCGTGGCCGACGGTGTGCCTGTGGTGGCCCACAAGATTACCGATGCGCTGCAAGTGGCGGGCATCAACAGTCCGGTGCAACTGGCTGAGCTGGAGCGTGCCCACCAGCTGCGCCAGGCCGACCGCCTGATGGAACAAGGCGTGCGCCTAAAAGACCCCGCTCGGTTTGACCTGCGCGGCCAACTCGACTGCGCGCAAGACGTCGAGATCGATGTGAACTGCATTTTTGAAGGCAAGGTTTCGCTTGGCGAAGGCGTGAAGATCGGCGCGAACTGTGTGATCGCCAATTGCCGCATCGAAGCCGGTGCGGTGATCCACCCATTCACCCACATCGACGGCGAAAAACTCGGCGTGTCGGTGGGCGAGGGCGCTTTGATTGGCCCCTTTGCCCGCTTGCGTCCCGGTGCGCAGCTGGGCGCTGAGGTGCACATCGGCAACTTTGTCGAGGTCAAAAATTCCACCCTGGCCAAGGGCGCAAAAGCCAACCACCTGGCCTACTTGGGTGACGCCACCGTGGGTGAGCGGGTGAACTACGGGGCAGGCAGCATCACCGCCAATTACGATGGGGCCAACAAGCACCGCACCGTGATCGAGGCCGACGTGCACATCGGCAGCAACTGCGTGCTGGTGGCCCCGGTCACGATTGGCGCGGGCGGCACCGTGGGCGGTGGATCGACCATCACCAAAAGCACCGAGCCGGGCAGCTTGAGCGTGGCGCGGGGCAAGCAGGTCAGCATCGCAAACTGGAAGCGGCCTGAGAAAAAGCCGAAAGCGTGATGGGGTCAAGTCAGCGACCCAATCGAACGATTCATTCGTTTAGTGCCATATTAGGGCCATGCAAACCTTCACAGCGAACGAAGCCAAAACCCAGTTTGGCCATTTCATAGATGTCGCGCAGCGTGAGCCTGTGCGAGTGATGCGCCGCGAACGGGTGGTCGGCGTCATGGTGTCTGCCCAAGACTATGAGGCCATGCGGGCTTTTTATGCCAACCGCCTGCAGCACACGCTGGCCGAAACTGCCTTGCAGGCAGAGCAGGCTGGCATGACCCCTGAGTTGCTGGAAAACCTGTTGCGTGACGAGTCTTAAGCTGGTTGTTGACACCAACACCTTGATCATCGCTGCATTGTCTGCGCAAGGTGCGCCCGCCAAGCTGGTGCGGTTGGCTCTGGCGCAGCACAGGCTGGTGTTTTCACAAGCCACCTTGTCCGAGCTGCGTACCCGCATCTACCGACCCAAATTTGACCGCTACATCAGCCTGGAAAGCCGTGAAAGCTTGTTGCACGACTTCAATGCCAGCGCGCTTTGGGTGGATGTGGGAGAACCTGCTGTTTATTGCCGGGACCGCGGTGATGACCATTTCATCGAGCTTGCTTTGAAAGCCCAGGCGCATTACCTGGCCAGTGGTGACAAGGACTTGCTGGAGACTCCCTTGCTTGCTGGGCTGCGTATCGTGTCGGTGCACCAAGCGCTGGACGATTTGAGTCACTGACCGATCTGCAAAGGCCAAGTCGTCATGAACTTGGCCCGCTTGGTCGCAAAAAACGCTTTCACGTTGCGCACATTGGCGTCTTGGGTGAATAGCACTTGGCTGATGACCAGGTAGTGCGGCATGTCGCGGGCCTGCACCACCAGCATGAAGTCGGGGCCTGGCGACACGCGCCAGCACTGCTGCACGGCATCGTGCGTCACGGCACGGACTTCGAAGGCGTCCAGGTGCTCGCTGCCTTGTTTGTCCAAAGACACTTCGACCAGCGCCGTCAGACCGTGGCCCAGCGTGGCGGCTAGCCGGTCGGTGCTGAGCACGGCCACTTGTCGCTCTATCCAGCCGCCCTCGACCAGGCGCTTGATGCGGCGCAGGCAGGTGGGCGGCGAGACATTGACTTTTTCGGCCAACGCCACATTGCTCAGGCTGGCGTCGCGCTGCAGGCTGTCGAGCAGTTGCAAGTCGATGGTGTCGAGTTCTTTTAGTTCCATATTTTTAGTAATAATGAAATAAAATTTCAAATTAATTGATGAATGAAATAAAATATCATACATAAATACATATTGATCGGATATTTTTAAGTGATCAACCTAAGATAGTTGCCATTCCCCTGTTTTGGAGCATCCTTATGTGTGGCATCGTCGGCGCAGTCTCTTCCCGCAACATCGTTCCCATCCTCGTGCAAGGCCTGCAGCGGCTGGAATACCGGGGTTATGACTCGTGCGGCGTGGCTGTGCACGCGGCCAGCTTGAACGGTGGTACCGGAGGCTTGCAGCGCGCCCGCAGCACCTCGCGCGTCGCCGAACTCATGGACCAAGTGACAGCCGACCACATCGAAGGCGGCACCGGCATCGCCCACACCCGCTGGGCCACGCACGGCGTGCCCGCTGTGCACAACGCGCACCCGCACTTCAGTCATGGCACGGGCGCGGCCGACGCCAAGCCGGGCAAGGTGGCGCTGGTGCACAACGGCATCATCGAAAACCACGAAGAGCTGCGTGCCTCTCTGCAAGCCAAGGGCTATGTGTTTTTGAGCCAGACCGACACCGAAGTCATCGCCCACTTGGTCGACAGTGTTTACGACGGTGACATCTTTGAAGCCGTCAAAACCGCCAT
>CAJBLW010000299.1 GCA_903953985.1 uncultured Burkholderiales bacterium | reverse complement strand
GCTCGCCCACAGCCAGCAAGGTGGGACGCAGCGACTTGGCTCCACCGATGGCATGCCAGCGGCCGTTCAAAAAAAACACGCCGCCCCAAGCCGTAAAGCCCGTAGCCATCAAGGCGTCGTCACAACCAAACAGATCGCACCACCGGAAATTCGAGCGTTTGAGCAAGTCGATTTCACTCATGATGAAATCCGACAGTGCGCCGGTGTCCTCTGGCTGGCGCTCCCAGACATGGCCGCACAACGGGCACTCCATGCATGACAGAGGCACGGTGGCGTCGCACTCCGGACACTCTTTGGTGGGGGCTTCACCCTCATGCGTGTGGCCATCGAGGTTGACCTCTTGCTCCAGCGCACCGTGCATCAGACTGGCTGTGCCGAAATCCAGCACCACGCAATCGGACTTGATAACGCCAGGAAACTCCTGCGGATCCACTGTGCGAAGACCACGCCCAACCATCTGAATGAAGGTCGACTTGTAGGAGCTCGGGCGAAGCAACACCACACAGGACGTGGGTGTGTAGTCGTAGCCCTCGGTGAGCACCGCCACATTGACCACCACCTGGGCGCTGCCGGTCTCAAATGCTTTCAGCCTTGTTTGGCGTTCAAGGGGCGTCAACTCGCCATGGATCAGCACGGACGACACACCTGAGGCCACAAACGCCTCGCAGACACTTTGCGCGTGGGCCACGGTGGAACAAAAAACGATGGTCTTGCGGTCTGCCGCTTTTTGCTTCCAGTGCGCAATCACGGCGTCAGTGATCAGCGATTTGTTGAGAATCGTGGCCACCTGCTCCATGTCGAAGTCGATCGCTGTGCGGCGCACGTTCTGCAATGCTTCCTGCGCACCAACATCAATCACAAAGGTTCGCGGTGAGACCAGATGGCCGCTGGCGATCATCTCGCCCAGACTGATCTGGTCGGCCACGTTGGAGAACACCTCGCGCAGGGCTTTGCCGTCACCTCGGTTGGGCGTGGCGGTCAGCCCGCAAATGGCAGCCTTGGGATTCTTGGCCAACACCTGGTCAATCACCACCCGGTAGCTGGGCGAGGACGCGTGGTGCGCCTCATCGATGACCAGCAAATCAAGCGTGGGCATCTGAGCAAGGTTCATGGGCCGCGAGAGGGTTTGCACCATCGCAAAGGTGGCATCACCCGCCCAGGACTTTTCCTGGGCATCAAACACCGAGGTGCTCAAGCCCGGATTGACGCGGGAGAACTTGGCCCGGTTCTGACCGGTCAGTTCGGTTCGGTGTGCCAGCACACAGGCCTTGGCATCCGGTTCAGACAACATCTTGCCGACCACCGCCGACAACATGATGGTCTTGCCAGACCCGGTGGGCGCGACAGCCAGCGTGTTGCCATGCAGAGCGAGCGCGTCCAGGGTACGTTGGACCAGCAGGGATTGGCGGGGTCGAAGCATCATGGCGGTGACCCTCGCTTACTGCGCCCAGCTCGGACGACCGGGAACCGGCGTACGACCTGTGGCTTGGGCATAGGCATTGGCTGCGGGCGCAGCACCGGCAGATGCAGAAGCTGGCGCTGGTGTACGCGGCGCACCCATGGCAGCGGCGTAGTCTTTGTTGTCAGGCGTCACTGCCGCCTTGATGACCGCCTTGTCCTGGCCGTTCTGGTCTTTGTCCCAGTCCACCTTGCCCAGGAACTCAATGCCATCCAGATCCGCAAAGCCGCTGATACGCCGGGCGTTCTGGGCGGCCTGGCTGTTGTCACCCGGCTGGACGTTGCGCGCCGAGTTCAGGATGGCCTTCACCATGGTGCGGCCCATGTTGGCCCACTCAGGCCCTTTGGGACTGTGCAGACCAATGAGCGACCACATCTTGCGGCGTGCAAACTCACCATCGGTCACCACGAATTCGCAGTTCAGGTACACCGAGCCGGTGCTGCTACTCCTGGTGGCGTAACCGCCGGTCCAGCCTTGTGAGGCGTCGTCGAAGCCGCCGGGTTTGATGGTCATGCGCACGCGCACCAGCGTGCCTTTGGGGATCAGGTCGAAAGAGGTTTGTTCAGACGCGGAATTGAAATCGAAGTAAGTCATGTTCAGGACTCCTGAGTGGGGTTGAAG